>NZ_JAYGHD010000296.1:0-56243 GCF_034932245.1 Nostoc sp. UHCC 0251 | reverse complement strand
ATTTTGCATAATACCAAAATCCTTGTAGAGACGTAGCACTGCTACGTCTCTACATAGGTTTAAGTTTACACGTATGGCTGACTCGCTACCGCTACGCTAATGTAATTCGTAATTTCAGCAAAAACAAAAGGCAGTAGGTTTAAATCCCACTGCCTTATTTGTTAGTTATTCCAAAATTTATCACCCAGGAAAAACCAACATTAATTTCGCGTTAACGGCGGTAATCTTGATCTGCGGGGTCGCCGTAGGGATCTTCGCTGGCTGGACGGACATCACCAAACTCTTGGTCTGCGGGGTCGCCGTAGGGGTCTTCACTGGCTGGACGTACATTACCATAAGACGAAATATCTCCAGGGTCACCATAGGGGTCTTCACTGGCTGGACGGACATCACCGTAAGAGGCGATATCTGCGGGGTCGCCGTAGGGGTCTTCGCTGGCTGGACGGACATTGCGATCGTCTACGGCGGGGCGTAGCCCATCGCGGTATTCAGTATCCTCAGCTTGATCGCCCTTTCCTCCAAAGAAGAGATCCTTCGCCTTTCGCAAAAAGTCATCTACCATAATCTGTCTCCTGATTTAAGTTCGTGTTTCCGACGTGCGCGATCGGCGTTATCCTCCGAGAAACCCGCTTGAGATTTACACACGCTTCGCTATCTAGAGTGCTGGAGCTGCGGATGAAGTTATGCCAGTTAGATCGCGACCTGAAGTACTCCGGTTATAGCCTTGGAATTCCCGATACTTTTGCGCTTCAGATTCAGGTACTCGAATTCCTTCTGCTGGTGGAGTTACCCAGTGAGCGCGATGTTCAGCATCGCGGTAGTATACACGCCCGTTCTTGGAAAGATAGTACTTACCTTGCGCTCCTTCTTGGGGAGCATTCTTATGTTGGTTGTACATATAGTAAAGTGCCGCAGCTCCCGCCAAAAGTGCTACTTTTTGCCCTGTACCCATTCCCTTTTTAACTTCGGGTTGGTTTGTGGTGCGATCGCTCACTGTTCTAGCAACGGTATCATCAACAGGTGGTGGCGTAGCAGTTTTAGAACCACCTCCGCAGCTACTCAGCAGAGGAACCATCAGCAATGCGGAAAGCAACACTGCAAATAGACGCGAAACTATTTTACGTTCTTTAAATATTGTGTTCATCGGATTTCTTCATCACCTGTATTTACTAAAAGCCTTGCTGTTGCAAATACAAAGTTGGAATTCCTGTTATTTCACCTGGAATTGAAAAAACATCTACCACTCAATTCACAACTGCACAGCTACAGCGTTTCACTGTTATGATGATCGATTTTCTCAAGTATTCCATCCCGCCTTTGAGAGAAACTGCATTCATCCTAAGGAAATATCTTATTGATTCTTTATTAATCAATTTAGCTAAAACGCCGAAATATTCAGCAATTTCTTGGTTATTTTTTTGGTGTAAATAAATTAAAAAGATACAGTTACTATGATGATCTTTGCCAATAAATACATTCAAATATGACATCAAAAAATACACCCCAAACTAGAACTCGTCTCCTTTTGGCTTTGTGGGATTTGGGAGGAACGCAGCAGGAAGTTAAAAAGGGTCAACTCACTAACTGGAGTTTAGACTAGTTAGGAGTGCGAAACTAAAGAACAAATCAACTTAAAAGTTACTTTCACAGGATTTGATTGCTTAGTTACTTTTGTACCCTTAGCTAAAGTCCAGTTGTAAATCCGTTAGCGAATATTCCCTCCTTATTAATAAGGAGGGAATATTTTTTGCTCTCTACGCTCTTTTTAACGTGAATTCGACAGACCTCTCCCTCCCAGCCTCCCTCTCCGAAGCGGAAAGGGAGGAGCAACGCAAAAATTAGGTTCTTAAGTCTCTCTCCATTTCGGGGAGAGGTTTGGAGAGGGGTTCTTCAGAATCTATCGAACTCAGGTTCTTTTTAAGAGGTAAATTCAGGCGAATGTTTTAGGTATCCAAAGAGATTTTCGCAGAGTACCTGTTTGTGCAGCTTCTCCAACGAGAGAATAGCTTAAGGCTGAGTATGAGGACGGTTACAGTTACTAATGACTGCTTACTAAACTGAACTCAGTTGTTTTTTCAGGATCAGCTTCTGGACTATCAGCTTCAGAAGGTGGAACCAACTGCCAGAATTTCGGCAAAAATTCTTGCCAGTCTTGGAGAATTTTATTTGCCTTTAGTGAACCAGTGCGTTCCGCATGAGTTTTGATTAACTCTTGCAATTGCTTTGCACCTGCTTCTGTAATCACCCTCTGAATTTTGACAATTTCCGGGTTGACTAACTCACGAAATAAGTCGTCTTCATCTAAAAAGTACGCCAGTCCACCAGTCATTCCAGCTGCTACGTTACGTCCTACTTTGCCGAGGACGACAATCACACCACCAGTCATGTATTCACAGCAGTGATCCCCAGCACCTTCAATAACTGCTATGGCTTTAGAGTTTCTTACAGCAAAGCGCTCTCCTGCTAAACCATTGGCAAATAACATGCCACCAGTAGCACCATAGAGGCACGTATTGCCAACTATCACGTTTTGTGATGCGTTATAGGTAGCATCGGCTGGAGGTTTGATGATGATTTCACCACCATGCATCCCCTTACCTACGTAGTCGTTTGCCTCTCCTGCCAGGGTCAGAATTATACCAGGGAGGTTGAACGCACCAAAGCTTTGCCCAACACTACCTGTAAAGTTGAGATTAATTTGTCCTTCAAAGTCGCTGTCACCGTATTGAGAAGCGATCGCTCCCGCTAATCTAGTGCCTACTGTTCTGTCAGTATTGACAATAGGGTAAGTCTTAGTAACAGTAGACTGATCCCGAATGGCAGTCTGAATTTCGGGATCGGCAAGCATCTTGTCATCTAAAACCACGCCGTTGCTGTGGACTTCTTCATGCACTAACCAATCACGATTGTCTCTGGTATCTGGTAGCTTCAGTAAACAGTCCAGGTTGAGCGATCGCGTTTTGGTGAGTTTTGCCTCTGGGCGCAGTTTCAACAAATCTGCACGTCCAATGATTTCTGACAAAGAACGGTAGCCAAGTCGTGCTAATAAACTACGCACTTCTTCAGCGATGAAGTAGAAGAAGTTAACAACCTGTTCCGGCATTCCCGTAAACCGCTTGCGGAGTTCTTCTTTTTGAGTAGCAACACCCACGGGGCAGGTATTCATGTGGCAAACTCGCGCCATGATACAACCTTCAGCAATCATGGCGATGGAGCCGAAACCGAATTCTTCACCGCCCATCAATGCACCTATTACCACATCCCAGCCACTCTTGAGTCCGCCATCTACGCGCAAAATCACGCGATCGCGCAGGCTATTTTCCATCAAGACGCGATGCACTTCACTTAAACCCAGTTCCCACGGGGAACCGGCATGTTTAATCGAACTTAGTGGCGATGCACCTGTACCACCATCATGTCCAGAAATCTGGATAATATCAGCGTTTGCCTTCGCTACACCAGCGGCGATCGTGCCAATACCAACTTCTGCAACTAACTTCACCGACACCTTTGCTTTGGGATTAATTTGGTGCAGGTCAAAAATCAGTTGCGCTAAGTCTTCAATGGAATAGATATCGTGGTGCGGTGGTGGTGAAATCAGCGTGACACCTGGCTTCGAGCGCCTTAACATCGCAATGTATTGGCTCACCTTGGGCCCTGGTAGCTGTCCACCTTCCCCTGGTTTAGCACCTTGGGCAATTTTGATTTCAATTTGTTTGGCGTTGACTAGGTACGCTGGCGTGACACCAAAGCGTCCCGATGCAACTTGCTTGATGGCACTATAGGCTTTATCACCATTTCGCAATCCTTTTAAATGAGGTAGGGTTGGCGAGTGACCAGACTCGTCTACATCATCTAGAACTGTGTAGCGGACTGGATCTTCGCCGCCTTCTCCAGAATTTGATTTACCGCCAATGCGGTTCATAGCGATCGCCAAAGTTTCATGAGCTTCTCTTGACAAAGCGCCTAAAGACATGCCTCCGGTGCAGAAGCGCTTGACAATTTCAGTTACCGACTCCACTTCTTCTAGAGGAACCGAGGGGCGATCGCCTTGGAAGTCTAGCAAGTCGCGCAAGGCTGTTACTGGTCTGCCTTGAAGATGCTTCTTGTAAACTTCGTAGTGGTCGTAGTTTTTACCATCTAAAGCCTTATGCAGCGCCTTAACCATTTCTGGGCTATTCATGTGGTACTCGCCGCCAGGACGGTACTGCACAAAGCCCAGGTTTTGTAACTTATTGGTCGTCACTTCTGGGAAAGCTTTGCAGTGGAAGGAAAGCACTTCATCAGCTAGTTCGCTAACACTCAAACCACCGATCCGGGAAGTCGTACCACGGAATCCCAGTTCGATTAAATCTCCACCGATGCCAATAGCTTCAAAGATTTGGGCTGCTTGATAGCTGGAGAGCAGAGAAATTCCCATTTTGGAGAGAATTTTTAGCAAACCTGACTCAACTGCTTTGCGATAGTTTCCTAAAGCTTGTTCTAGGGTGAGGGTGGGAATTTTTTCTACACCCATTAACTTTTGAGTTTTGGGATCAGACCACCAATCACGCACTGTATCCAAAGCCATATACGGGCAAACTGCACCAGCACCGTAGCCAATGAGACAAGCAAAGTGATGAGTACTCCAGCATTGAGCAGTATTGACAATTAGGGATGTTTTCATTCGCAGCCCTTCCCGAATCAGGTGATGATGTACAGCACCCACTGCTAAAAGGGGAGGAATGTATGTATCTTCTGGGCTGATACCGTCATTTCCCTTATCGCTTAAGATTAAAATTTTTGCACCTGCGCGGACTGATTGGGCTGCTTGTGCTTGTAAAGATTGGACTGCGGCCTTTAATCCTTCAGGGCCGGTAGCGATCGCAAATCGGGTTGACAACTCAGCCGTGGCAAATCCTGACAGCTTAATTGCCTCTAACTCACCATCCGTTAACACTGGCGATTCCAGCTTCAATCTCCGAGCATATTCTGGCTTGGGTTCTAATAAGTTACCCCGTTCACCCAGTTCGACTTTCAGAGACATCACTAGCTTTTCGCGTAGGGGATCAATTGCTGGGTTCGTCACCTGAGCAAAGCGCTGTTTGAAATAGTCATAAAGCAGGTGGGGTTTTGTTGACAGCACTGCTAAAGGAATATCATCCCCCATGCAGAAAGTCGGCTCTGAACCTGCGATCGCCATTGGATGAATCACCATTTCTACATCTTCTGTGGTGTAGCCAAAGGCAGTTTGCAGCTGAAGCAATGTTTGCTTGTCAATTTTGTTAGTTGTACTATGCCCATTACCATTTTCAGCAGCCAGATGTCCATTTCCATTCACATGTGCCGACTGACTACTGACAATTTGTTTGAGTTCTTGACGGTACTGTTGCAGCCATTCTCCATAAGGGTGCTGCTTGGCGATGCGCTGCTTAATCTCCCAATTTTTCAGGACTTCATGGTTTACTAAATCCACGGCAATCATTTGCCCTGGGCCGAGTCTACCTTTCTCGACAATATCGGCTTCTGGGAAGTCCACTACACCAGCTTCGGAAGCTACAACAATGTAGTCATCTTTGGTAATCACGTAGCGAGCTGGTCTTAAACCATTACGATCTAGTGTTGCACCAACTTTTTTGCCATCGCTGAATACTAAAAGTGCTGGCCCATCCCACGCTTCTTGCAGACCGCTGTAATATTCGTAAAAATCAACAATTTCTGGATAATTACGTAAAGAAGGCTGATTTTGGTAAGCCTCTGGAACCATAATCATTAAAGCTTCCAAGGGGCTGCGTCCAGAGCAGACCAGCAATTCCAGTACGTTGTCTAGGGTAGCTGAGTCGCTATTATCAATATGAACTAATGGCTTAAGTTCCTTGATGCGAGTCTCCTGCAAAGAGGCTGCGCCGTTTTCATGCGCGGAGCGCTGTACGCCCCATACAGGATGATTCAGACTAGCTTCTCGTGCCATCATCCAGTTGATGTTACCCAACAAGGTATTGATTTCGCCGTTGTGACCCAAAAGCCGCATTGGTTGGGCTAGGGGCCACTTGGGCATCGTGTTGGTACTAAAGCGGCGATGATAGACAGCAAAGGCACTTTTGTAAGCTGGATTCTTTAAATCGTGATAAAAGTCGCCCAATACGGCAGAACGCACCATGCCTTTGTAGACAATTGTGCGACTTGACAAAGAGCAGATATAAAACTCTTCTGAGATGTTGGTTGCAACTTTACTAATTCTGCGGCGGGTAATATACAACTGCCGTTCTAATTCATCGCCACTCTTGTCAACAGAAGCTAGCAAAACTTGTTCAATCTGGGGTTGATTTTCTCTTGCTTGTATCCCAAGTAAATCAGGTTGCACTGGCACAACTCGCCAACCAAGTACAGTGAATTTTTCTTCAGCAGCTACCTGCTCAACTGCCGTCCTAGCTTTTTGTGCTGCTTCCTGGTCTTGTGGTAGAAAGATCATCCCAACAGCTATATTATTGATGGATGGAAATTCCTTTCCACTTTCGGCAAAGTCTTGTTGAAACAACTCCCAAGGTATAGCTGTCAATACTCCAGCACCATCACCAGAGTCTTGATCGGCGCTACAACCTCCCCGGTGTTCTAAGCAGGTTAAAGCAGCTAAGGCTTTTTCGACAATTTCGTGGCTGGTATGATTTTGGCGATGAGCAATAAAACCTACACCACAGGCATCTCTTTCCTCTACTAACCACTTTTGCCCCTGATAGGTATCTCTTGAATTTATATCCACTGTGATTTGTTGGTCTTGATTCATCGGTTTATTATTCATACCCTGTTCCTGAAGTATTGAGTTACCAATTTTGCCACTACGTTATGGGAGAAAATTTCTAAATTTAGCGATGGAAAACTATACAAGCACCGAAATTTAGGGAAAAAAAATTTTAACTTCGGTTTTACTTTTGTTAGTTCACCCGTGTTAAAATGATTGCGTATTTTTTATGTATTTATGCGGTGTTAGACAACTTACCTCCGCCAAGACATCATTTTTGCCCTGACAGTTTCTTTTTTATATTGTGAAGCTAAGTATTTTCTCAATTCCCTTTTTGCACATGCACGATAGCTACTCATAGAGCCTATTTCGGCTCACCTGAAACAAAACTAAAACTGAACGCTGTACTATTTTTCAAAGCCAAAGTCAAAATGATTCGTAATTGATCGTGACAAGAAGGACTCACTCTAAGTGTTCACGTAGCCTCTCCCTTTCTCCCAAACGGAGAGGCTAGCGCCAAGGGAGAAGAGAAGGCTTTAAGTTACGCTACCTTAATTCGTAGTTGCAACCAGTGGGGGGTTGTACCCTCCATTGTTTTGTTAACCACTAAATTTTTAATTTAGTGTGGGCTGTTGTACCCTTTTAATTACGAATTAGTAAATATTTAGTTATCCTGATCCAGGACTAAAATCAGCGTATTACAATATATACCCATTTGACAATTCCCAAATATCTTTGTTGTCTAGAGTTTTGCCGCTTACCAGTTGGCACATGTATTACTATTAACTAGACCTTACTGAATTAGCAACATTTAGTCAGGATTGAATATCTTAATCCAGTTTTGATAACCAACACTACCGTGTATAGTGTGGTCAGAATTAGTGCTAGTTAAAACACTTAATTGCAGTGGCTTTAGCGTCTAAATAATTTTTTGCTTTTAAAAGAGATAGCTTGCCAATATATACAATAGCATATTTTAAGAAAAATAAACTCCTATTTTTTTATATTTCCAAATAATTAGTTAATTTATACCTTGGGTGATAGTTTTCAAAAATACCAAGTAAATTATGGTGAAAATGCCGAATTGTTTCCAATCAGGGATTGGCGAGCGCAGATTTTTCCGAGCTACTGTGTCACCAATGCTTTTAACATTACTGTGCTTAACTACTACCTGTGCTACCAACGCCCAGGAGTCCCCAAAAAACGTCCAATCGATACCAAGCCTGATCTCCCAGTCACCTGCACCTCCTTTAACAGGCGTAGCATCTTCTGGTAATCAAATTTCCCTCAATGGTCGTACTTTACCAGGAACTTGGTTGCAGCGACCTGGAAAAGCTGGTCAGGTAACAACTCATCTCAGTGATGGGGTATTTAGGCAATTAATTGGAGTAAATTTCTTAAATAGTAGTAACTCAGCCAGGCAACCAATACAGTGGTTCTCATCGGTGACAAAGCCATTGGTTTTAACCACCAGACTACTAGGAGCATATCGCTATTTGGATATTAGCAATTTTGCTCAAACATCTGGATGGGAAATCCGAACCAATGGCAACACCTTGATAATTGCTACCCCAAAAGCACAAATTAGAAATATTATTCAGAGCCAGGAACGTCCAGAGGCGAGTGCCCCTTTGCAACAAACTCGGCTTCTTGTTGATTTAGATCGTCCAACTCCCTGGCAAGTTGTACAAGGGTCAATTATTAAAAAAATTGAAACTCCACCCTCTGATCCAGACACACCAACTCCCAAATCCACTGCACCACCAAATCGAGAGTGGAGAATTACCCTTGATGGAATAGCCGATCCTGTTTTGATAGAACGCTATACCCCCCAGCCACCAGCAGCACCACCAACATTGCTGCCAAACCTACTCAAACAATTATTACCAGTTACGCCAACACAACCAATACCACCAGCACCAACCCCTGAACCACTAATTCAAGAAGTGGAGGTTGTGAAAAACCAAACAATTATTAGTTTGAGCGTTCCCTTCGGTCTATCGCCTCAAGTGAATACTGTTACTAACCCCAATCGCCTGATTATCGATATTCGACCCGATCCCCTAGAAGAACGAGATATTACTTGGGCCCCAGGATTGCGCTGGCGACAGCACTATGTCAACTTAGGCACAGAACGCTTTCCGGTGGTCTGGTTAGAAGTTAATCCCCGTAAATTTGGGTTAACGTTGAAACCCATGTGGGCTAGTCTTGATGGGCTTGCGGGTATTGCTCCCTTAATTCAAACAGCACAACGTTACTTAGCAGTAGGTGGAATTAACGGTGGTTATTTTAACCGCAATAACAAATTGCCTTTGGGTGCAATTCGTCGGGATGGTCGGTGGTTATCAGGCCCTATTCTGAATCGAGGTGCGATCGCTTGGAATGATTCTGGTCAATTTTACTTCGGTCGTCTCACCTTAGAAGAAACTTTAATCACGGCAAATAATCAGCGCCTACCAATTCTGTTCCTGAATAGCGGTTACGTCCAGAGTGGCATTGCTCGTTACACCCCAGCTTGGGGAGCAACTTACACGCCCTTGACGGATAACGAAATTATTCTATTGGTGCAGAAAGACCAAATTACTCAACAGTTAACAGGCGGCAAAGTTGGTGAGACGGCGGTTCCTATTCCCCAGGATGGCTACCTACTAACCTTACGCGCCAACGCTGTTACTGCTGCCTCACAGCTACCTATTGGCACCACAGTAAGCATTTCCAGCAGCACTGCTCCCACTGATTTTAGTCGTTATCCGCATATTATCGGAGCCGGGCCGCTATTAATCCAAAATCGCCAAATTGTCCTCGATGCCAAAGGTGAAAAATTCAGCAATGCCTTTATTGCCGAAAAGGCTATTCGTAGCGGTATTTGCACAACGCCAACAGGCACATTGATGATTACTGCTGTCCATAATCGTGCCGGCGGCTATGGCCCTAATTTGGCAGAACACGCCCAATTGATGCAACAGATGGGCTGTGTGGATGCCTTAAATTTGGACGGTGGTAGTTCTACCAGCCTTTACTTAGGAGGACAACTACTCGACCGTTCACCTAGTACCGCTGCTCGTGTTCATAATGGAATTGGGATTTTCCTGAAACCACGATAATGAGTCAGTAGGAAGTAAAAAAGCCTCTTAATCATCAATGCTCAATGCCCCATGTTTTTTTAAAGTTTAGAACAAGCTATCATTTTGCTTGATGAAGACTTGGTGTAGATACAAGAATTTTAGTAGTGATGATTTACACCATAAGGTTTGATTTTGCTATGTTTATCAAGGTGCAATAAAATTGCTGATTTCCAACGTTGCAAGATAGCGCCAGATTTTTATCACTAATTAAGAGTACCAACGGTTTGTTATGTCTTCAAATGAGGTAACTATGGCTCGATATCAAGAAACTACACAGACTGACACTCTACACCTACCTTCAACTATCACATCCAGAGGCGTTGCTGCAACTGAGTTACGTCCTTGGGGTGCTTTTACAGTTTTGGAAGAAGGGCGCGGATACAAAATCAAGCGCATTGAAGTTAAGCCCGGACACCGCCTCAGTCTACAAATGCACCACCACCGCAGTGAACATTGGATTGTCGTATCTGGTACAGCTCGGGTAGTTTGTGGCGAGAAAGAAGTACTACTGAGCAATAACGAGTCAACCTATGTACCTCAATGTACATCTCATCGTTTAGAGAATCCTGGTGTGATCCCCTTGGTGTTAATTGAAGTACAAAATGGCGAATACTTGGGTGAAGATGATATTATTCGCTACCAAGATGACTATGCTCGTACCAAGGATTAAACCAAAAGAACGCTATTAAAAGCTCTAATCCCAAAACCAAATACATTTTTGTGCAAAACGTTTTTGGTAACCATTACACCCCAGAAGTCCCTACCTAGTTAAGGTGGGGACTGAAACATGTTAGTGTTATAAATGTAGTAATGGCGATCGCGTTCTTGCCTTTGGTGATTTGGAATTTTTAAGAAGCGAGAGTAAACCCATCTGTCTGTAAAATAATGAAGATGGGATATTCAATTGCAAAAAAAGAGTTCCATGATTCATCTGAGTCAAGCAGCCGCAAGTGAGATTGGGCGAATAAAGTCCAAGCAGCAGCCAAATGTTTTGTTTCGGTTGGCAATAAAACCAGGTGGTTGTTCCGGGTTGTTTTATGAAATGTCCTTCGATGAAGCAATAAAAGTTGGCGACCAGGTCTTCCATTTGGATGAAATTCAAGTAGTCATAGATGCCGCAAGCTTAAATTACCTCAACGGTTTGAGGGTGGATTATTCAGAAGACTTAATGGGTGGTGGTTTTCGCTTTCAGAATCCCCAGGCGATCGCTACCTGTGGCTGTGGGAATTCATTCTCCACAACTAGTCAATAATCCTTAATTAGTGATCATTTGCCAATAACAAAGGAAAAATGACCAAGTAATTAAGCAAAAATCACAATTGACATAAAACCGTAAAAAACGATATAATCAGGATTTGTTAAAACTTAGACATATAAGCAGCTTTACGCGCTGTAACTCATGCCAACAATACAGCAGCTAATACGTAATGAGCGCGAACAAGCGCGTCAGAAAACCAAGTCCCCTGCTCTGAAACAATGCCCACAACGTCGGGGAGTTTGTACCAGAGTATACACGACCACACCAAAGAAGCCTAACTCAGCTCTACGCAAAGTAGCAAGAGTCAGACTTACCTCTGGATTTGAAGTCACAGCTTACATTCCAGGTATTGGTCACAACTTACAAGAACACTCAGTTGTGATGATTCGTGGCGGTCGGGTTAAGGATCTACCAGGCGTGAGATACCACATTATCCGTGGCACCCTAGATACAGCCGGAGTCAAAGACCGCAAGCAAGGCCGTTCCAAGTATGGAACTAAGCGTCCTAAAGAAGCGAAAAAATAGGATTAGGCGATTAATCGTGTTGGATACGATTAATCGTCTACCTTAAAAACACCCAAGGGCAAAAGAAAGAACGCCGTCTTTGTTCTAACAGTAGTTATGAAGGCTGCTAAAGTCTGTTTCAAAAAATCAAGCAAGCTAAATCTACACTAAGCGAGCAAGTGTAGAAGTTCTGAGGAGGAAAATACTGTAATCTACAGCTAATTTCTCATCTGAACATTAAAGTTTATAGTCTTGTCGCCTTGAGTATTTCGTTGCAGGTAGTTAAGTCAAACAATTCTTGATTTTAGACTTCGGCTACGCTCAGTCGAACGATTTGCGGTTTTGGATTGGTCGAACCCACAAGGGAATTAGGCTTACAGACTTTTGATTTGTTCAGATCCTTGCGATCGGAATATATACCGAAAACTTTTAATCCAAAATCAAAAATCAAAAATCAAGAATTGGCAGTCAATTAAGTCAGCCTTGCTGCAACGGTCGAAAAAATAGAGGAAGTCTGAGGGTTGGGTTCTACCGCTTTTAGTTTCCGGTGTCTGATAGCATATAATTTCGTTGCCAATTCCGAATTAAAGGTGAAGTATGTCTCGTCGTGGTGTTATTCAAAGGCGCCCAGTTCCGTCTGACTCCGTATATAACAGTCGCCTTGTGAGCATGATTATCAGACGGATCATGCGTCATGGCAAAAAATCACTTGCCGCACGCATTGTTTATGATGCATTAAAAACTATTGAAGAACGCACTGGTGCTGGTGCCTTAGAAACGTTTGAAAGAGCAGTGCGAAATGCCACGCCTTTAGTAGAAGTAAAGGCTCGGCGAGTTGGTGGAGCAACCTACCAAGTACCAATGGAAGTGCGTACAGAACGGGGCACTACTTTAGCACTGCGTTGGTTAGTGCAATATTCTCGCTCTAGACCAGGCCGAACAATGGCCAGTAAATTGGCAAATGAGTTAATGGATGCTGCCAACGAAACTGGCAATGCTATTCGCAAACGTGAAGAAACTCACCGGATGGCGGAAGCTAACAAGGCATTTGCACATTATCGTTATTAAGTAAAAAAGCGGTATATCGCCTTGCCGAAGCGGTATATCGTGGATTTACACAAAAAGACGGTTTTCCGTAAAAGTATAGAATCTTAACAAAGAGTAATATACAAGATATCATGAGGCAAAAACTATAGGAGGTAGCTGTGGCACGCACGATCCCGCTAGAGAAAGTACGCAACATTGGTATTGCGGCGCATATAGATGCGGGCAAAACAACAACAACAGAGAGAATATTATTTTACTCTGGGATAATTCATAAAATTGGCGAAGTTCATGAAGGAACTGCCGTCACAGACTGGATGGAGCAGGAGCGGGAGCGGGGAATTACCATTACTGCCGCTGCTATCAGTACCAGTTGGAAAGATCATCAAATTAACATTATCGATACTCCGGGTCACGTAGACTTCACAATTGAAGTTGAGCGTTCCATGCGCGTGTTGGATGGTGTAATCGCAGTATTTTGTTCTGTGGGCGGCGTGCAACCGCAGTCTGAGACAGTGTGGCGTCAAGCAGAACGCTACAAAGTTCCTCGGATAGCCTTTATCAACAAGATGGATCGGACTGGAGCGAACTTCTATAGAGTTCACGATCAAATCCGCGATCGCCTGCGGGCGAATGCGATCGCCATTCAACTACCAATTGGTAGTGAAAATGACTTCCGAGGTATCGTTGACCTAGTACGGTTGCGTGCGTATATTTACGCCAATGACCAAGGAACCGATATCCAGGAAACCGATATTCCGGAAGAATTGCAAGCGCAGGTAGAAGAACACCGCACCAAGCTAATAGAAGCCGCAGCAGAAACCGATGATGCTCTGATGAATAAGTACTTTGAAGGCGAAGAACTTACAGAACAGGAAGTTCGGACTGCCTTGCGTAAAGGCACAATTGCGGGGACGATTGTACCAGTACTTTGTGGTTCAGCATTCAAAAACAAAGGCGTGCAGTTGATGCTGGATGCCGTTGTAGATTACCTGCCAGCGCCAAGTGAAGTACCTCCAATTCAAGGCTTACTACCGAATGGCGATACTGTTGAGCGGCGGGCTGATGACAACGAACCCCTAGCAGCTCTGGCATTCAAAATTATGGCTGACCCTTACGGTCGCCTGACATTTGTTCGAGTTTATTCTGGTGTCCTGAAAAAGGGCAGCTACGTTCTCAACGCTAGTAAGAATAAAAAAGAACGGATTTCCCGCTTAGTTCTCATGAAGGCAGATGACCGACAAGACGTCGATGAACTGCGAGCGGGTGATTTAGGAGCAGCTCTGGGATTGAAAGACACCTTGACAGGTGACACCCTCTGTGATGATGGATCGCCAGTAATTCTGGAATCTCTATTCATTCCTGAGCCTGTGATCTCGGTAGCGGTTGAACCCAAAACCAAGAACGACATGGACAAGCTGTCCAAGGCTCTGCAATCTCTCTCAGAAGAAGACCCCACCTTCCGTGTCCGCGTCGATCCGGAAACAAACCAAACCGTGATCGCGGGGATGGGAGAGCTACACCTAGAAATTCTAGTAGACCGGATGTTACGAGAATTCAAGGTGGAAGCGAATGTAGGAGCGCCGCAAGTAGCTTACCGGGAAACAATTCGGAAAGCTGTGAGCAAAATTGAGGGCAAATTCATCCGCCAAAGTGGTGGTAAAGGCCAATACGGTCACGTTGTGATCAATTTGGAGCCTGGAGACCCCGGTACTGGCTTTGAATTCGTCTCCAAAATTGCCGGCGGTTCAGTACCTAAAGAGTACGTTGGCCCCGCAGAACAGGGAATGAAAGAAAGCTGCGAATCTGGTGTTCTAGCTGGATATCCATTGATTGACGTTAAAGCGACCCTAATTGATGGGTCATACCATGATGTAGACTCTTCAGAAATGGCTTTTAAAATCGCTGGGTCAATGGCGATGAAAGAAGCTGTATTGAAAGCTTCACCTGTCATCTTAGAACCTATGATGAAAGTTGAAGTTGAAGTTCCTGAAGACTACATTGGGAACGTCATTGGCGACCTCATCGCCCGTCGAGGGCAAATTGAAAGCCAAAGCACCGAACAGGGACTCGCTAAGGTCGCATCCAAAGTTCCACTGGCGACCATGTTTGGCTACGCAACTGATATCCGGTCGAAGACCCAAGGTCGGGGTATCTTCACGATGGAGTTCAGCCACTACGAAGAGGTGCCTCGCAGCGTAGCTGAAACTATCATTGCAAAAAGCAAAGGGAACGCTTAGTTAAAATAAGGAAATGAGCATTCATGGCACGCGCAAAGTTTGAAAGAAATAAACCCCACATCAATATCGGTACTATTGGCCACGTTGACCACGGTAAAACCACGTTAACAGCAGCCATCACTATGACCTTGGCAGCTATGGGTCAAGCTGTAGCTAAGGGCTATGATCAAATCGATAACGCGCCAGAAGAAAAGGCACGGGGTATTACCATCAATACCGCCCACGTTGAGTATGAAACCCAAAATCGGCACTATGCTCACGTAGACTGCCCTGGACACGCCGACTATGTGAAGAACATGATCACTGGCGCTGCTCAGATGGATGGTGGTATCCTCGTAGTTGCGGCTACTGATGGTCCTATGCCCCAAACCCGCGAACATATCCTGTTGGCAAAACAGGTGGGCGTTCCCAGTCTGGTTGTATTCTTGAACAAAGAAGACTTGATGGATGACCCAGAACTCTTGGAACTAGTGGAACTAGAACTTAGAGAACTGCTTTCCAGCTACGATTTTCCTGGTGATGATATCCCCATCATCAAAGGATCTGGTCTGCAAGCTCTTGAAGTAATGACCAAGAATCCTAAGACCCAACGCGGTGAAAATCCTTGGGTAGATAAAATCTACGAATTGATGGATGCTGTGGATTCTTTCATCCCTACACCTGAGCGGGATGTTGACAAGCCCTTCCTGATGGCTGTAGAAGACGTATTCTCAATCACAGGTCGTGGTACTGTCGCCACAGGCCGGATTGAACGGGGTATTGTAAAAGTCGGCGATAACGTTGAACTAGTGGGTATCAGAGATACTCGCGCCACTACCGTAACTGGTATTGAAATGTTCAAGAAGAGTCTTGAGCAAGGTATGGCTGGAGATAACGCTGGCGTACTTCTCCGGGGTATTCAGAAGGCTGATATTGAACGGGGTATGGTAATTGCCAAACCAGGTTCAATTAAACCCCACCTGGAATTTGAAGGTGAAGTATACGTCCTAACAGAAAAAGAAGGTGGTCGTAAGACTCCATTCTTCGCTGGCTACCGTCCCCAGTTCTACGTGCGGACAACTGATGTAACTGGTACTATCAAAGCCTACACCTCCGATGAAGGCAAAGAAGTAGAAATGGTAATGCCAGGCGATCGCATCAAGATGACAGTAGAATTGATCAACGCGATCGCTATTGAACAAGGAATGCGCTTCGCTATCCGCGAAGGTGGTCGCACCATCGGTGCTGGTGTCGTCTCCAAAATTATCAAGTAGCACCTTTTCGCTCATAACAAAGGAGCAGAGATGGTCTTTATTGTGCCTCTCTGCTCCTTTCTCTTCCCTCTATAAATAAGGTAATAGGTTACAGGGGACAGGTAATAGTTTTCTGTAACCTTTACCCTGTAACCTTTAACCTGTAAATACTCCCCTAATAACGCAGAACCTGGAAAATTAAAGATGGCAACTCTACAGCAGCAGAAAATTAGAATTCGCTTACAAGCTTTTGACCGACGCTTATTGGACACATCTTGCGAGAAGATTGTAGACACAGCTAACCGCACCAATGCTACAGCCGTAGGCCCAATTCCTTTACCAACAAAACGCCGGATCTATTGTGTGTTGCGATCGCCTCACGTAGATAAAGATTCACGGGAACACTTTGAAACCCGTACTCATCGCCGGATTATTGATATTTACCAGCCCTCTTCTAAGACTATTGATGCCCTGATGAAATTGGATCTACCATCGGGTGTAGATATCGAAGTCAAACTTTAATTAGTTATTAGTCATCGGTCATTAGTCATTAGCAAAGGACAAATGACACATGATATTAGTATGAATTTTTACATTGCCCTGAAGAAATATATCTCAGGGCTTTTATTTAGCTAGGAAACAAATGATAGAATGTAGATAAAGTACGGGAAAAGCAGAGAAAAATAAATTTTAAAGATTAAGTTTATACCAAGGTAACAATGACATCATCTTCTAAAATTGCAGTTCGTGAACTACCTCTGTTCCCGTTACCCGAAGTAGTTCTGTTTCCTACTAGACCACTACCTTTGCACATCTTTGAATTTCGCTACCGAATCATGATGAACACGATTTTGGAAAGCGATCGCAGGTTTGGTGTTTTAATGGTCGATCCTGTTAAAGGTACGATTGCAAACACTGGTTGCTGTGCCGAAATCGTTCATCACCAACGGTTGCCAGATGATAGGATCAAGATGTTGACTTTAGGGCAACAAAGATTTCGTGTATTAGAGTATGTTCGTGAAAAGCCATACCGGGTTGGCTTAGTAGAGTGGATTGAAGACCAACCACCGACTAAAGATTTGCGACCTTTGTCTTCTGAAGTAGAACAACTATTGCGAGATGTTGTGCGTCTATCAGGCAAATTAACGGAACAAAATATCGAACTGCCAGAAGATTTGCCAGACCTACCAACAGAGTTATCTTATTGGGTAGCAAGTAATCTTTATGGTGTCGCCGCAGAGCAGCAGTTGTTATTAGAAATGCAAGATACTGCAACTCGGCTAGAGCGGGAAGCAGAAATTTTAACCTCTACTCGGAATCACTTGGCAGCTCGCGCTGTTCTCAAAGACACATTTAATGAAAAGTGATGAGTTAAGGGTAGAGACGCGATTAATCGTGTTTGTATAGGAGTGAGGAGTCAGGAGTTAAAAGTTAGGATTTAGGAAGAAATAACAAAAAATAAAATATTTGCAATTTATAATTTATAGTCCCTAGCTGATAACTCCTAACTTCTCAAGTAACAGCGCTGATCGGCAAAACATTGTAAGCGCCAAGAATTTTTAAAATTTCTGTGTGGAGAGTTAATTCTGCTAAGGCAGATTGCATTTGTGCTTCGTTGGCATCCGCTTCTAAATCAATGAAAAACAAGTATTCACCTAACGATCGCTTCGTCGGACGAGATTCAATCCGGCTGAGGTTAATTCCTAGTTGAGCAAATATTTGTAAAGGTTTGACCAATGCTCCGGGTGTGTTGGCAGGCATACTAAAAGCCAGCGATGTATGACTGGCACGTGTTGTTGATCCCTGATATCCAGCGTCCGCTTCACTCTGACTTACTACCCAAAAACGAGTAAAGTTTTCTGCATAGTCGTTGATTTTACTGGCAAGTATGGGCAGGTTGTAGAGTTGAGCTGCTCTACTAGAAGCGATCGCTGCCGTTGTTGTCTCTTGCTCCAATCGTTGTAATGCTTCGGTTGTAGAATTGCTGGGAATAATCTGTACAGTCGGGAGAAACCGCTCTAACCATCCCTGACATTGTGCCAAAGCTTGCGGGTGAGAGTAAACAGTTTTAATTTTATCTAAGCTAGACGCGCAGGAAATTAACATATGGGCAATGGGTAATACCAAAGCCAACTGAATTCGCAAACTGTCTAACTGCCAAAGTGTATCCAGTGTTGTTGTAACACTTCCTTCAATAGAATTTTCGACTGGCACAACAGCCAAGTGGGCTTGACCATCAGCAACGGCGTGCAGTGACTGAGAGATGGTGGGATAGGGACATAAGGTAGCTTCAACTCCCGTACTTTTAGTTAGCCAGTTGACATAAAAGACAGCTGCTTGTTCTGCATAAGTGCCCGGAGGTCCTAAATGTGCGATCAATAAAGTCATGCTTTTAGCCTTGAGTTGCAAGTTTAATGCGTAAATAGAGATTATGATATTTTGGGTTTCTTATTAAACACTGTTATCTCTAAAATTTACGTACTAAACAAATAGACCGAAATACAAGTTATAGAAATCAGCCTTTTAGCAAATAGATTTCCTGACAGTTTCGTTGCTAAATTACTCCTAAAATTTCAGACCAATTATATTGGTTTCTGACCTGATTACAATGCATGTTATGAGTTTTGTGTCAAGGCTTAAATTTTAATCTAGATTTATTGAACCAAAGATGGTAATAAGCGTACCAACTTTTTGCTGGTGATGTATAGCTGATAAGCAACAATCATTTCTATGTCCAATAAATTTTGTACTTTCCAATAATCAGATTTAATTTATTAAAAAATATTAAAATTAAGAAACAGATATTTTTATCCGCTCATGGCTACCCGGTTTACTGCCTCTCAATCGGTTGAAATCGCTGTTCCAGAGCAGCCTATTCCCATTCAGCACTACTTACGCCAGCCTCAACGTCTGGTTAAGGCTTTGGCTGACAACAGTCGGATTGAGCAGCTTTCTGAGGAAGTATTTCGCTTGAAAATGCGTCCGTTAACTTTTATGTCATTGAGTATTCAACCTACTGTAGACATGAGAGTTTGGGCAGAATCAAATGGAATAATTAATTTGCGATCGCTAGGCTGTGAAATCTTGGGTTTCGAGTATATTAACCAGCGCTTTGCTCTTAATTTAAAAGGGCATTTGTCTCCCAAAGAGTTAAGCACTGGCACTCGCCTGCAAGGAAGGGCTGATTTAGAAGTGCTGGTGGATTTGCCACCGCCATTTTCCTTCACTCCTAAGCCGATTTTAGAAACTACTGGCAATGCTTTGCTCAAAAGCGTGCTGTTGTCGGTTAAGCAACGGTTATTAAATCAACTTTTGGCGGATTATCGCTACTGGGTGACATCACAAACCAAAGATAGAGGACTTGACGGTGACAGTACTGAATTGCCAATCCTGAATGCTGAGTAATTATTTAATCACTCAGCGTTCAGTACTTTGATTTGGCAAGGACGAAAAGACTGACGATGTAGGGGCGAGGGCCCGTATTGTTGGAGAGCCAGCAAATGCTGCTGGCTACCATAACCCTTATTACACTCCAGGTTGTACATAGGGTATTTCAATGCTAGACGCAGTAACAGTTCATCACGCCAAACCTTGGCAACAATACTAGCAGAGGCAATAGCGAGCGATCGCTCGTCTCCCTTAACTATTGTTTGTTGCGGCACTAGCAAGTCTTTGATTGACTGATTACCATCAACCAAGCAGAGTGCAGGCTGTACCTTTAATTTCAGCACAGCCCGCTTCATTGCTAACAGTGTCGCTTGCAAAATATTTATCTTGTCAATTTCGGCAGTAGAAGCAAACCCAATTTTCCAGTCTATAGCTAGCCCACAAATTTGCTGCGCTAGCTGAGTTCTCCGAGAAATAGACAACTTTTTACTGTCTTTAATTTTAGCTGCCATCAGTATTGGCAAAGCATGATCTGGTAGGATCACTGCTGCCGCTACCACAGGACCAAATAGAGCACCTCGCCCCACTTCATCGACACCTGCAACCAATCCTGGAATCCCTAACAAGGTAGAAAACTCCAACCAACTGGATTTTTCCAAGGGTGCTGGCGACGTTTCTACCATAAGGTAAATTAATTATCCTCGATCGCTGAAGAACGACGGCGGCGGCGACGGCTAGCAGTGGCGGCGCTGTTTGCATCACTTTCATCTACGATCGGGTTAGCGGCGGCTTTCGCAGACAAGCGTCCCGAAGGATTCGCAGTTAACTCCGATGGTTCAGGTGTTTCTTCTATCAAAGGTTTTGGTTCTGGCTCAATAACTTTTGGTATTGGTACTTTGGTTGCAGTGACTTCAGATGTTACTTTTTGGGCAGTAGTTGATTCTGAGGATGATTCATTTGAGGTCGTTGGCACTTGACCAGGCTGGATCACGTTAATAATCACAGACTTAGTATTTTTAACCTCTTGGTCTAGCTTCACTAACGGAGATATTCCCATCAAGGCAAACATATCCTGTTCTTGGAGGCTCATTTCTACAGTTCTAATCTCCGGTGGTTCTACCACTGGTTTGACTGGCTCTGCCTTGGTAATTTTAGTGCGCTCTACTCTTTCACTCCAACCTGGTTTACCAAGGGTTGGTGAGGGAATTTCTGGTGCAACTCCTAGTTCTGGTTCCACATCAAGGTCTAAGTCTGGCTCGTTGACAAAAGCCAATGGATTGGCAATAATGCGAGCTTCATCTTTCCCATTTAAACCATTGATGCCAATTCGACTGCGGCGAGTCCGGGTACGACGCTTATTATCATTAAGGTCTTGATAACTAGGATGATTGATCAGATTTAGGTTACTCAATTCCGAGTCGCCGTCAAATGTTTCCCCAAATCCATCATAGGTTTCTCGTGGTTCTGGGATGCGGGCAGCCGGCTGACGTGGTTCTCGGTGAGGCAGGGATACAAAACGTTCACGCTCACGCTCTGGTGTTTCTGCTGGTATTGGTAATCGGTTTTCGATTTCTCCAGGCAGACGCACAGTATGTCCTAAACCGCCACAGGTGGGACAAGTTTCCCCAAACAATTCGTAAATATTTTGACCTTGACGTTTGCGGGTCAGTTCTACTAAACCCAGTTCGGTTAATTGGGCAATCTGCGGGCGAGCTTTGTCTGCTTTGAGTGCTTTATTAAAGTGTTCGAGAACTTGCAGTTGGTCACGTCGTGATTCCATATCAATAAAATCAACGACGATTACCCCGGCGATATTCCGCAGGCGTAACTGGCGAGCAATTTCTGTTGCAGCTTCACAGTTTGTCCACAAAACTGTTTCTCTAGCTGTTGCCGATCGCGTGAAGGAACCTGAGTTAACATCGATTACGGTTAATGCCTCTGTCGGCTCAATGATGATGTAGCCTCCAGAAGGTAGGTCTACTCTCGGTTTTAGGGCTTCTCGAATGGCGGCACTGATGCGGAAGTACTCTAAAATTGGAGAGCGATCACGATGATGGTCTATTAACAATCCCTGCGGTGTTTGACCTCCGCTCCAATTCTGCAAGTACTGTTTCACGCGCTTCAAACCAGTACTGGAATCTACGACAATCCGATTTACATCCGCGCCGTACATATCTCGCAATACGCGCTGAATGAAGTCATCGTCTCGGTTGAGTAGTGCTGGAGCACGGGTGGAATGCGCTTCCTGCTGGATGGCCTCCCATTGCTTTTGCAGCAACTCCAAGTCTTCCATAATCGCTTCTTCAGGTTTGCCTTCTGCTTCTGTACGCACAAGCAAACCCATTCCCGCCGGTTTGACCAAAATCGCTAGTGCCCGTAAGCGGTTGCGCTCACTTTCACTCTTGATTCGTCGGGATAAATTTACACCTCTACCATAGGGCATTAGTACTACGTAGCGTCCGGGTAAGGTGATATTACCCGTAAGCCGGGGTCCTTTTGTCCCCGTTGGCTCTTTCATTACTTGCACCAAAACTTTCTGCTGTGGTGCAAGTAGTTCTGTAATTGCCGCTGCGGTACGCTTTAGCTTTAATGGCCCTAAGTCGGTGACGTGAATAAAACCGTTGCGCTCTGGGTCGCCAATATTAACAAAAGCCGCATCTATCCCAGGCAATACGTTTTCTACTACTCCTAAGTAGATATCACCTATTTGATGATGACCCGTAGCAACAACTAATTCCTGTATTTGATCTTCAGAAAAGACAGCAGCAATTTGGTGCTGCTCCGCGATGATAATTTGTTTTGGCATTCAATTTCCTCAAAATTGGCAGCACCAATAGGTCTGGAGGTTTGTTATACCTTTGTTGCCCCTGCAACCCTCAAAAGGTGCTACTGATAATAAAAATCGCAAACCTGAGCTTCTAAATTAAATAGCTATTGGCGCTCTTAAGAGCATTTTTACGACGGATTATTCTAGAACGGCCACATGTTTAAGCAATTAAATCAACCGTCCGTGGTTGATTTGTGATGCAATACTCTCAAATCTTGAGAGTTCTGAGTTGAAAGTTGTGAATCCTGAGTGAGTTTTTAACTCAGGAAACTTCATTTGAGAGTAACCACTGAAGTCATTAAGAAAAAGAAACTATTTCTATTTTCCATTCCCGGCATTTATCCTTAGGGTTATACTCAGCAACGCCAGCTGCTACCCTACCTTAAGCCACGCTTTGCGCGTCTCGTGAACGTATGCAAATTCGGTCTAACCGATGGGAGTTGTTTACCCTACGGGAACTCCAAGGGCGAACAACTTTAGCAAAATAGCTCACTAGCTCTTTGGCACTACTGCGGATTAAACATTTAGCAGTTGTTTAAAAAGCATGGATTTAGAGAAGCTAACCGAGCCTGCTGTTAGTTACTGATTCACAAGGTAGCTATAGAAGAGAGTGTGTTCTTTAATCTGCCTCAGCTTGTCTGGGATAAAATCCTAGAAGTTGCACTCTAATATCTTTGCTTTCGCCCCCTGAACACCAGGGTAGTGAACCAGCTAATTCAATGCAGCGCCAGAAAATTTCTCTTCACCCCATTCTAACGCAACCTTGCTAAAAATCAATTCCAACGATATGCCATGTTAGGACAACTACTAGCAAGCTGCCCTACAGGGATTATACCCCTAAAATTAGCCGATTGCGGTGGATGTGCAGGAGTTGGAATTCTCCACTAGCCACCATCCCTAGCATAAACAGGATTTGTTCAGGACGCAATAGAAAACCATCTTGGCGATAGCTACCTAAATAACGGATAACAGATATGGATTCTGCAATACCTTTGTGGGTTTCTACTAATTCCAGTTCAAATAAGCGATCGCGCAGATTTATTAACTGGCTCTTGCCTGACTTTGTTGTATGCTCGTACCATAGCTCGTCTTTTGCTTTGATGGTATCAATCCATTCTTGCCATTGTACAGGTGTTGTTTCTTCAAATGCTGCTACGGTAATTAAATATTCTGCTGTTTCTAGCAGTTGAGTGGCTGCCGGAGTTTTTAAATCTATCTGTTCCACATCATATATAGGTATGTCTGTGGGCATTTCCCGAATCAGCTGTTGTCGAAAAGTATCAACTGCCATTGGTACAGTTAACTCAAAATCCGCAATTTCACCACTACTAGTAGCCCCTAAAGCCAAAGCAGTTGCTACAGAAATTCGCGGCATTGGATGAAATCCACCAGTGAAAGCGATTGGTAAGCCTGCTCGCCGCACAACTCGGTCAAACAGACGGATTAAATCCAGGTGGCTTACCAAAGCCATATTACCCTGTTTTCCAAACCAAACTCGCAGTCGTTGTGCCTTAGTTGTGTTGGGGACAAATTCGCCAGCGAATGTCGGGATAGCAGGTGGTTCAATGACAATGTTATGACCAAAGTCGGTGCCACAGACACCACAATGAGAACAACCTTCAAAAGAGCAATCGGGTACAATTGCAGCTTCTAGGGCGCGTTGTAAGTCTTCTTTGAGCCACTTTTTTTCAATCCCGGTATCAATATGATCCCAAGGGAGGGGAGTATCGAGGGAGTAGGGAGTGGGGAGTGGGGAGTTGGGAGTTGGGAGTTGGGAGATGGGAGTTAGGAATTGGGTATTTTCCGCATCTGGCGATCTTGCCTGATCTTGTGCGTGAAACAAATTCCATTCGCCATTTTCTACTTGGCGGTATTTCCAATCTAGATCGGCCCCGGCGATCGCATCTCCCCAAGCGCTAAAAGCCTGATCTAAATTTTCATACCAGGAATCCATCCCTGCACCCAATTCCCAAGCACGGCGAACTACTTTGCTCAAATTGCGATCGCCTCGTCCCACAAAATCTTCCATTGCGGAAATGCGGACATCGGTAAAATTTACCTTCACTGCCTTTATTCGGCGGAATTCTTGCCGCAACAAGTTTTGTTTGCGTTTAAATTCAGTGGTAGAAACTGAGTGCCATTGGAAGGGTGTATGGGGCTTCGGGGTGAAATTAGAAATTGTCAGGTTAAAGTTTAGGGGTTTTCTACCCTTACCCCGACATTCTCGCTGTAGCCAGCTTACCGTTTCGGCAATGCCCAAAACGTCAGCATCCGTCTCACCCGGCAAGCCAATCATAAAATACAACTTGATTTTATCCCAGCCTTGCTCCCAAGCGGTTTTCACACCCCGCAACAATTCTTCATTTGTCAAACCCTTATTTACAATGTCTCGCATCCGCTGAGTTCCAGCTTCTGGAGCAAAAGTCAGTCCACCTTGCCGTGTACCTCCAAGGATATTGGCAATATTCTCATCAAATCTGTCTACCCGTTGGCTTGGTAGGGTCAGAGAAATGTTTTCATTTTTTAAGCGATTTTTAATTTCCATCCCCACTGCTGGTAGGGATAAATAATCAGAACAACTCAGAGATAATAGGGAAAACTCATTGTAACCAGTTGCCCGCATCCCCTGTTCAATTGCTTCTACCACCTTATCTGGTTCTACATCCCGTGCTGGTCGAGTCAGCATTCCTGGTTGACAGAAGCGACAACCACGAGTGCAACCACGCCGAATCTCAATGGTCAAACGGTCATGCACCGTTTCTACGTAGGGAACTAGCCCAATGGAATATGCTGGTATGGGAGTTGCAACCCGTCGCAGAATTCGTTTTGGTACGTCTGGGCGACGAGGATGAACCGAGCCATCCTCTGCCATGTCGTAAAATTGAGGGACATATACACCTGGTATCTGTGCTAAGTCCAGTAACAGATGTTCCCGATTCAATCCTGCTTGTTTGCCTTCTTCCAATACCAAACCAATTTCCGCCAACAGTTCTTCTCCATCTCCAAGGGCGATAAAGTCGAAGAAGTCAGCGTAAGGCTCAGGATTCGATGTTGCTGTTTGCCCACCAGCAAAAATCAAGGGAAACTGGGACTGGAGATTCGGAAATTCTCCCCCTGCTTCCCCTGCTTTTTGGCGTTCTCGCCACGTCAAGGGAATTCCAGCCAAATCCAACATTTCTAGGATATTAGTTGCACCCAGTTCGTAACTGAGGCTAAAACCTAAAATGTCGAATTCAGTGAGCGATCGCTTTGACTCTACCGCAAACAATGGCGTATTAGTTTCGCGTAGTTTGGCTGCCAGGTCTTGCCCTGGTAGGTAGGCGCGATCGCACAATTGACGCGGTTGGGCATTCAAGATGTTATAGAGAATGATGTGCCCTAAATTGGATGCACCGACTTCATATACTTCTGGGTAAGTTAACACCCAGCGTATTGCTGCCGTATCCCAAGATTTGTGTACTGCTAAACGCTCATTACCCAGGTAACGTCCTGGTTTTAAAATATCCGATGTTATTAATTTTTCAACTGCAACAGCCACTGTGCTATCTTCTAGCTACCTTAATTACAGCTACTCAAACCTAACCTTAGCATTGAATTAGGTCTGATAACAGAGTTTATCGTTGCAACTTATAACTCCTTTACATAAAGTCCACTTCCTAACCGAATCTTTGTGCTTTTACATAAAGTTATGTTGCAGCCAACTCAACTTCACCCTCCAATATTTCAAACACCCTATCGAGTTGCGTTAGTTCAAAAATAATTCTAATTGACGGAGTAACAGCGCAAAGTCGGAAACCCCTCCCTAAACTAAGAGCCAGTTTATGTATAGATAACAATGCCATCAATCCCGCGCTGTCTAACGATTCTACTGCTGCGAGGTCTACTACCAAGATGGAAATACCATTTTGTGCCAACGCTGTGGTCATATCTCGTTCAAATTCCAAGGCGTTTGCAGCATTCAAATAGCCTTGGGGGCGAATGACTGCAATCTTGGGATAGTTAAGCACTGCTTGCATAGTTACATCCTATTGAGAATTATTGAAGCGTCAAGCTAAGAATTATTTGAACATAAACTCTATTTTGTTGCATCGACCATATGTCTTAGCTCTCTTTGCTGAATCTTTATTTCTTTAGTATCTCTATTTAAAGATTGTCATAATTCCAGTTTAAAGTGTGTTTATCTATACTTTTTTTTTATGCCAGTTCAAAAACAATCAACATAGACAGATTTAGAGCAGACAAATCTTCAGTAACTATGCTGAGAAAACTTGCTTAGTCGATAACTAGAGCTAATTTAGCCAAGTCTTAACGGTAAGTTAAATCTCCCACTTTAGCGTTGCTGATGGCATACAAGAGAGTCATAGCGAACTATCTATTTAACTAACTTACTAGTTCTCTATATCACTAGTAAGTTATGATTTGGATCACTCTTTATACCTAGAAATATCTGGGATGATTAATATCATATACAGTTGATTTATTACTTATGAGCACTCAGTACGCTATTCGTAAATTGGTAGAAAAAGCTCTTGACATTAAAAAGCTAACTCCTGAGATAGAAAATGAAATCAACTCAGAACTGACAGAACTGGGTTACATTTCTGATGTTGACTACGAAGCTCTAGAATTATTAATGTCGGAGATGGATGCTGGTAGAATTAAGTTGGTTCCTAGTTTAGGATATTCTTAATTGCTTAGGCATATCTCTATGGGATGAGCAGTTTGGATTGAGAGGGTTGAACCCGAATTATAGAGGTTTTTTCTCTAATATGACAGGCTAGCAAGTTGGTTTTTGTTGTTGCTAATGCTGTCGGTATTAAAGGCTTGGTGCAGGTAAAAACTAATGTTGATTCTGGGGTATTTAAGGCACTTGAAACATGTGCGATCGCAGCTTATTCTAATACCACTGAAACAAAACTCCAAGCCATCATGTCGGCTTACCAAAATCGCCGTGACATTATCCTGAATGGACTGCAATCTCTAGGTTGGTCAATTTAGCTTCTTAAAACTACCTTTACGTTTGGACACCAGTTCCTCCAGGATATCCCTCAGCACTATCTTGGTATGCTTGCCAAAGTTGGTGAATAAATTGATTAAGTTGCTGCTTGGCGGCTGAGTCAGGTTCACTTTTTGGTTCTTTTGCTAAAACCTGGCTCAACAAACTAATTACTTCTGTGTCTAATGCTGGTCTAAATAAATTGGCAGGCCAAAGCAAGTCAGATGAATCTCGCAAATCGGTAACTAGCAGTGATTCTTGAATAAAACTAACCATTAATAAAGGACGCACCCAGCACAACTGACGGGAAACTACAAATTGAATGACTTCTGCATACAGATTCCTGTCGCCATGCTCTAAAGACACAATTTGTCCTGGTTGAAGAAAATTTAGGCTAATGTCCATCATTATGCAGTTTGGGCAGGGACAACGATTGTTTTGTAACTTCTTTAATTTAAAAGTGAGAATCCGCTACTTTTAATGTTGCTTCTGTAAGATTAGGGTAGCATTCTCAGGGCAACCATGTCTTCAGACATATGCCTCACAAGCGGCTCCTTGGCAGCCAAGGGTTTTTCTAGCATAGTATCTGAACAGAAATACTATAGAATAGGTAAATAACTGTTAAGCGATCGCTACACAGATACTTTGTTGTAGTGAATCAACAAGAAAAGAGCAAAGAGCCGTGTCAGTTGAAACTATTCAAAAGCCTTCCACAACCCGTAAGCTCGCGCCTCGGTATCGCGTTTTGCTCCATAACGACGACTACAACTCTATGGAGCATGTTGTGCAGTCACTAATAGCCACTGTACCGAGCCTTACTCAACCCCAGGCTATTAGCATCATGATGGAAGCCCATACTAACGGGCTAGCTTTAGTTATTACTTGCGCTCTGGAACACGCTGAGTTCTATTGCGAAACATTGAAAAGTCACGGTTTAAGTAGCACAATTGAACCTGATGAATAGTCATTAGTTATTGGTCATTGGTCATTAGTCAAAATTTAGAGTACTGGCTGGTGATTGGTGGCTTTACCTAGTATGAAAAAAAACCTTGTCCGTTTAGCTGAACGCCCTGCCCCTATTAGGCTGGGTTGTTTTATTTTGACTTTATTGCTGCTATGGTTGCCATTAGCTACACCAATATACTTACTAGTGGATGATCCAAACTTAGAAAGTATATTGACATTGGTATTATTATATGCAGTGTTTATTTTTCTGCTGAGACTATGGGGTAAATATGTCTACCAGCAGCCTCAAATTCTGCGGCATTATGGCTTAGAATTCACGCGGCAAAATGGTGTGGATTTACTGCGTGGGTTAGCTCTGGGGATAATTAATATTCTGATACTTTTTGGCGTAGAAAGTTTGTTGGGTTGGTTGGTGTGGCAGCAACCGAAAGTTTTTTTGCTGAAAGTTATTTTAGAGGGTTTACTTGTTGCCTTAGGCATCGGTTTTGCTGAGGAATTGTTATTCCGAGGCTGGTTGCTAGATGAATTACAACGAGATTACAGTCCGCGTGTGGCGCTGTGGACAGATGCAACTGCCTTTGCTGCATTACACTTTATTAAACCATTGGAAGCAATTATTCATACACTGCCGCAATTCCCAGCTTTAGTACTGCTGGGGCTAACGCAAGTATGGGGAAAGCGTTGGCGCAGGGGACGCTTGGGTTTTCCAATTGGTTTGCATGGTGGTTTAGTTTGGGGTTACTACATTATTAATGTGGGGAAATTAGTAAAATATTCTGGTCAAGTTCCTGATTGGGTAACTGGTGTGAATAATAATCCCCTGCAAGGAGTGATGGGGATATTGTTAATGAGTGTACTAGCTTTGGGGATACGAGGGCGAACAAGAAATTTATAAAATCTTTAATATTAAACATTTGTAACCGTCACCAAATTGTATTAGCACTGGATAATTGAATTTTCTTATCTCGACTAATCACTGGTACTCCCAGACATAACGCTGTAGCAGCAATAATGCGATCGGGTAAATCTGGTACTTGTGAGCGATTCACTAAGCGCAAAGCTTCAGCTATGTGCCTATTAAAGGGAACTTCAAGGAGTACAGCATCACTTGTGTCAACAGATACAAGCAGGCGTTCAAGTGTTAGTGGAGAAATACGACCTTTCTCACTCAAGTAGACGATTTCGGCTAGCGTAATCGAGGAGAAAGCAACTTGATCTCCAGAAGATGCTATTTGGGCTATAGTATTTTGGGCAGTTGTTGATAATCGTGAATCGCCAAAAATATACCAAATGACTGAATGAGTGTCAGCTACAGCACGCAGCATCAAACATCCTCCCGTGGAAAGTTAGTCCATTCTTCACTACGGGCTACATCAATTTCCTCTGTGGAAGGTGCGTTTCCTAAATCAGCACAGAGTCCCCATAAGGATTGTCGGGGAAAGTTAGAGAGTTTATCTGTTAACTCGCGTTCTATATCAGGAGCAATTTGCTGGATCAAACGTACTTTGTCCACAGTTGAAAGCTGCTTTGCTAGTCTGATAACTTCTTTTAGGCTCACAAATTTTCACCTGCTTCATCTACAAAAATATTTAATAATAGCGAAGGATACTGGGCTTTTTGGTGCAATCTTTACGCAAGCGTCTCAACCACAGTACCCACCAAACACGCTTTATTCAAATTAACGCCGCCCAAATTTGCACCTTCTAACTCTGCACAGAGTAAATTCGCTCCTGTCAAATTCGCCCCTGCCAAATTTGCCCCTCGCAAGTCAGCTTCTTCAAGGTTTGCTTCACTCAACAGAGCACCCTGCAAATCAGCACGACTCAAATCTGCACCTTTGAGATTTGCCCCTGTCAGGTTTGCACCGCGCAAGTCAGCACCACGCAAATCAACGCCTTGCAAGTTCACATTCATCAAATTAGCACCACTCAAGAAAGCACCCACTAATGAGACATCACTGAGTCTTGCTCCCATCAAGTTAGCACCACGCAAATTGCTACCCCGCAAGTCAGCGCCCGTTAAATCTGCTTGCATCAGGTTCGCTCCCATCAAGTTCGCCCGCAAGTCAGTTTCTTGGAGGTTCGCCCCCATCAAATTTGCCCCCTCCAAATGCCCACCTTCGAGTTTGGAAGCAGCGAAATTAGTGCCAACAAGGGTAGCACCAGCAAGATTAATCCGGCTTAAATCCAGTCGAGAGAGTTCCTCGTCTTCTAAATTTGCCCCTGGAAGTTGTTTGAGTTTTCCTAATTTAATGGCTTCAATATTCATGTAAAGTAACTACCAATCTCCTCACTGATCTTGCTGTGGCTATCCCATTGGGAATCAAGTATCCAGATACCGGCGCTAAATTTGGGTGTCATGATGGGTAAATCAAGTCCCTGTTGTAAACCCATAACTAATAAAGTTAGGGTATCTACAAGTTTAGGGTCAAAGCGGGTAGATTGTTGCTGTCTGCACTCATCTAAAGCTTGAGTAAATATCTGTTCCCGACTTTGATTTGACGATTTACGCTCATTGACTCGCCATTGAAAGTCTGCCAATAATGCCAAAATTCTCGACTCTAAGGGAATTTCATCTCCAGCTAAACCTGCTGGTTCCCCCGTGCCATTCCACCACTCGCTTTGGTGAGTAATAATTTGGGCAACAGCTCGTAGTCGTGGCATAGTTCGTAATACTTGGGCCCCCGGTACTAAGGGACAAGTTAAGGGACAACTGGGGGCATCTTCTTGGTAGCGGGTGGATATACCACCAGTGAGAACACTTTCTGCTTTCTGTAACGGATCTATGCGATGCAACAAAGCCGCTAGCCGCAATCTCTTAATCTGCCATGCAGGAAGATCCAAAAGCTGGCCGATCGCTTCAGCCAGTACAACCACTTCCGCAGCTGCCATTGGATTGTTGACATCTGCCATATCCATCAGTTGCGCCATTCGCAAAAAGGCTTGGATTTCGTTAGAAACCAAGTTGCGATCTAGGGTTTGTTTCTGAAGCGCTGTGGGGATGGATAAATTATCTTGCCCAGTCTGGAGGTAATCTACTACACGGGAGACAACTGCACCTAAATTTTCGGATCTGTCCATTGACGGTACAATTTGTTGTTTATTGCCTGTGAGTTTTTGTGCCAGTTCTGGGTTGTATTTTTTGATGTGAGCGATCGCTATTTCTGCCGTCTCTTGCACTAACTCTGGCTCAAATGTCCACAAGCCATAGAATTTGCGCTCTAAATCTGATGTCGGTACTCCAGTGCTCCCATAATCAGCCTCTGATAACTCTTGACAAATTACCATTGCTGTGTATTTAGGCGATAAAATAATTAAGTGCCACTCCTGCGCCACTGGATCGACTGAATCTAATCCCACTAAGTCTACATTAGGTAAAAGGCTTGTGGGATGTTCAGCAAAGCCAGATTCAGCAGCAGCCATGATGGCAATTTCACGGCTGCGCTGGGCGATGTCTGCATATCGTTCAGCTTCTTGTAGATACCATTTCCCCTGTTGGAAAGCTGTGATCACTAGGGGTATACCGTCGTCGGTTAAGATATGGTCTTCTAGAGCATGGCACAGGGCAACTAGGGTATTTTTGTAGTAAACACCAAATCGAATTGGCCTGGTAGTATGGCGATGGGCTGTTTCTAGCTTTTGTAAGATTGAACCTTCTAACATGGGATTGGGTAGAAAATAACCGCAGAGGGGGAGTGATTAGGGTAGGGGGTAGGCGCGAGACAAGGAGATGAAATTTGCTCTTATCTAATTTCTTCTGCAAATTTTATCAAACAGCTGCTAAGTGTTTGTCTTTTGTCTCTATTGGTGCAGAAAGTGCTGCTTCTAAGTCGGCACAACCTAGTTTTTCTTCTAAGATTTTCATGACTTCGCGTCCGAAATCGTTGGGGTTTTGTTGCCAAGCTTGCAAGCAGACTTCTCCAAAGAATGAACCAAGAGGTTCGGGATTCCAGAGGAGTTTTTTGGCTGTCCACGGCATCAAGCTCATTGGATCATACCCTGGTTTGAGGATGCCTTCTTTGAATGCGTATTCTTCTAAATGAGTATGGGGTTGCAGCCCAATAAAGAAAATGGCAGGTTCCACTTTATCGGCACCAAAAATGCGTTCTAGTTCCCGGTGGTAGGCGACGGTTTGGCGGATGGTTTCGGGACGTTCGTCAATGACGTTAAAGGAGTAATTGACGGAAACTAAATCGTTGAAACCAGCTGCTTTTAAATCGCGGCAGTTTTGCAAGACGGTTCGCAGGTTGTACCCCATCCGCATTTTCCGCACGAGTTCTTGAGAACCACTGGTAATCCCAATTTCAAAGTAGTTCATCCCGGTTCTTGCCATCAAGTCACACAAATCTGGTGTCAAATTGTCGGCTCTAATATATGCTGCCCAGTGGATATCTGTCATACCAGAATCGACGATTTTTTGCAATAGTTCTATGGCATCGTCGATAAATTTTCGTGCTGGGATGAATTGGGCATCGGTAAACCAGAAGTTGCGAATGCCGCGATCGTATAATTGGCGCATCTCAGCAACTACTTCATCTGCTGGGTTGATGCGTACTTGTTTACCTTCGACAACAGTGTAGACGCAATAGCAGCAGTTGTGAGGGCAACCACGCTTAGTTTGTACACCTATATAAAAGTCTTCCTCTTGCAGGTAGAAGTTAAATTCCGGCCAGATGCTTTCGATATAGTCGTAGTTACAAGCTGTTTTTTCTAGTGGGGTGGGTTGTTCGTGAATTAGCCGTTTGCGTGGTTGAGTTTCTCCGGCAACGTAACAGCGTTCATCTCGAAAATCTCTGCCACTTAAAAGTTTTTCCAGCAGGGTTTCCCCTTCACCCACAGAAATTATTGTCCCTTGAGGTAAGCTTTTACCCAACTGTTCATAAAATACACTGACTGCACCGCCACCTACAACTACACGGGCATGAGAATTATATTTTTGGGCACGCTTTAAACCGCGTTTTATTAAGCCCTGATTGCGCCATAACTCTACATAATAAGCGATGAATATTCGTAAACCGCCCAATCCCCCACGTAGTTTCAATAGAGGATTTTTAGCATAGTAAAATTCAAAAGCGTTTTGTAGTGGGTTACCACCACGTCCGCCAACTGGAGCATAAATTTGAATATCCCGCCAAGAAAATACTAGCAGTGTCGGCTTAAATTCATCGATACAGCGATCCAAGGCAGAATTGTAATCTAAAGGTGGCACTGTTCCCAAATCAAAAATGCGCTGTTCGATATTAGGAAACTGTTTGTGAACATGATCGCTCAGGTAGACAACCCCAATGGGAAAGATAGGGTTACAAGGAAGGCGAACGTAAAGAATTCGATTTTCCATCATGGGTGTTTTGACTTCCATCTTGCCAATCTGTGGGGAAAGCGAGATAAATTCCTGTTTTAAAGCGTGTTTTTGTTTTGGCTGCTCTTAATCTCTGACAATCTTGCTTGACATTGAAGCCAATTATTGATAAGTGTAAATTTTTATAGATGCACGAATCAATAAAATTGCTTTGCATACTAAATGCAGGGGATCAAGAGAAGCTTTATGAAGATATTTTTCATATAGCTTTACGATAACATCGAGTTCATTCATTAAGCGATGATCCCAGGCTTTTAATCCTGCGATCGATGAAACACAACAATACACTCCTGAACTAGCTCAAGCTAAGGGGATCTCCGCCATAGCTACCCTGTAATTATCCGCCTTCAGAAAGTTGAAGATTTTTTGCGGTAAATTAAGAACTTAAAAGTGTTCACATAGTGTAAAATTGCAGATAAAGAATAAATAATTTATAAAATTTTCACAACCTGCCTATATCTTTAGGTAGAAATAATCTACAAAGATTTCAGTTGGTAGTCGGAGCTACAGCAACTGGGGATCAGGCAATGCTAGGCTTGGCTGGTGTAATGTAAAATTGTGGCGTAAAGCTCCTCAGCAGTTATGGCTCAAATATTAGATCCTCTACCACCTGAGCAATCGGGGAAAATTCTCTGCTGCTACATCAATGCCACCAGCAAAATACAGGTAGCTCGCATCTCCAATATTCCCAACTGGTACTTTGAAAGGGTTGTTTTCCCTGGACAACGTTTAGTGTTTGAAGCTCCGCGAAAAGGTCAAGTGGAGATTCATACAGGGATGATGGCAAGTGCAATTTTATCCGATAAAATTCCGTGCGATCGCTTAATGCTCGACGAACCCAGTACCTATGAGTTTGATACAGACTCATCAGATGAAAAAGACCTTATTAGTACCAGACCTATGGTGCAGCAAATTAATACAAGAATCGGAGATACTACAAAACCCTTACAAATTGTTGGTTGAGCATCGGTTGATTAAAAAAAAATTTTTACTAAATTTAAGGGTTGCTAATTCAGCAACCCTTTTTGTTTATTATTTATTGGGGATTGGGGATTGGGCATTAGTTATTCTTTTTTTCCCTTGTTCTCCTTATCTTCCCCTGCTTCCCCTGCTCCCTCATCTCCCCCATCTCCCTCATCTCATCTACAATCATTCTTATGAATCTGCCTTCATTTCTTTGGTTGTGGAAAATAGCCGCCTGGTCAATGGGGTTGTCCCTGTTGGCATATGTGATGTTAGCAGTCACCGGCGTTTGGATGTTTCGGGCGAGAACTTCGCAGCAATTCCCTTTCATTACCCAATTTATGGGCGGAAATAGAGAGGTGCGATCGCTCCACTATACAATGGGCATCAGCATGGTAAGTTTAGTGCTACTACTGCTAGCGATCGGCATTGTAGGCACTTTAGGTCACTTTGGTTCTTTAGGTCACTCGTCACATTTAGTTGCTGGATTGATAGTAGTAGCATTAGTTTTACTATCTGCTTTCAGTGCAACGCAAATTAGTGCCAGACGACCTTGGGCTAGACCCTTACACATCGGCGTAAATATTATTTTATTTATAGGATTTGCCTGGGTATCCCTTACTGGTTGGATTGTGGTGCAAAAGTATTTACCCTAAAGAATTACGAATTACGAATTATTAAAGTGGCATAGCTTTTGCGCGACAGGCGAAGTAGGACATAGACCTACCCTACAATGAAGAAAAGCATTGTAATTGAGCCGTGATAGCAAACTCAGCCAATATTTCAGCTTCTGTTTTTCGTCTATCTCCTTTGATTCGGATGACGCTGCTGAGTCTATACATAGCACTCACAGTTCCATTACCCTTCTTATCGCAGGTAACAGCTGCACCCGTACCCCCAGAATTATTGTGGATAGGAATTAGCATCGGCTTAGTTGCCTTGTATGCTGTATTGACTGAACAAGTAATGGTAGATGACGAGGGAATTCAGGTTACTTACCCCGCCTGGGTGCCTCGCTTTTTTCGTAAAGGCTGGCTTTTACCTTGGTCACAAGTGAAAGAGTTAAAACCCCGCACCACTGGTCAAGGAGGAATAGTTTATTACTTCCTCAGTCAGGATGGAAAAGCTTATTTATTACCGATGCGTGTAGCTGGATTTGCCCGTTTCGTGGAAATTGTCCAAGCAAAGACGGGCATTGACACCACAGATGTTCGCCCTTTAGCACAGCCGTGGATGTACTTGATTTTACTAGTATTCACACTGCTGTTACTATTGGTCGATGGCTGGGCGATCGCTACAGCCTTAACTACTGCACAATTAACTTAAAATTGCTATGGGGCATGGGGCATTGGGCATGGAAAAGAGGCAGAGGGGAAAACTCTTCTCCCTTGTTCCCTGTTTCCTCCTCCCCCTGCTCCCCCTGCTTCCCCATCTCCCCACTCCCTACTCCCCACTCCCTTGAATACAGCAAAAGCCACACTCAGGCTAGAGCAAGTTAATCTATTTACGAAGCTGAAAACCCAACTTCCAGGCAATCAGCAAGGATACCCCATATTGCAAGATATTTCCTTGGAGGTATTCCAGGGCGAAGGACTTGCCATTGTAGGGCCCGTTGGTGCTGGGAAAACTTCGTTATTACGCCTTATTAACCGCCTAATTGAACCCACGAGTGGCAAAATCTATTTAGAAAACCAAGAATATCGCCAAATTCCCGTCGTCCAACTACGCCAGATGGTTGTACTTGTATTGCAAGAAGCAAAGCTGTTGGGGATGACAGTTGGGCAAGCCTTGGCTTATCCTTTAGTTTTGCGTGGTTTGTCCAAACAGACAATTCATCAACGAGTCAGTCACTGGACAGAACAACTGCACATTCCCAGTGAATGGTTGGGAAAAACGGAGGTACAACTTTCTGCGGGACAACGACAACTAGTAGCGATCGCTCGTGCCTTAGTCATCCAGCCTAAAATATTATTATTAGACGAGCCAACCTCTGCCCTAGATGCTGGTACTGCTTCTCATCTAATGCAAGTCTTAACCCAGTTGAGTCAAACTCATCAAACTACGATTTTGATGGTAAATCACCAACTAGAACTAGCCCAGATGTTTTGCACTCGGTTGTTACATCTACAGCAAGGTCATTTATTGGCAAATCAAAAATCCTCTGAAATAAACTGGGTCGAATTACGAGAAAGCTTAATTCAAGCAGAAGCTCAAGACGATTTTGGATTTTAGATTTTAAATTGGTCAGCAGACAGGAGTCAGGAATAGTTATTTTACTCCCCCTCACCCCAATGCCCCATGCCCGATTCACACTTGACTACTACTCAGTGTCGAACGTTGATTACTAAATCTCTCTCTAGCTAACTTTGTTGTTTGTGATTGTGAAATATTGCTATTCAAAATTTCCATGTTAAAACGGTATCCTACATTGCGGATAGTTTGAATCAAGTTGGGTTGGCGAGGGTCAAGTTCAACCTTTTTCCGCAGCGATAAAACGTGAGTATCAATAGTACGAGGGTTATCGATAGCGTCAGGCCAAGCACGGCGCAGCAATTCTGACCTACTCAAAGGTACTCCCCCAGCTTGTGCCAAAACGTACAGCAAACTGAATTCTTGGGGTGTTAAGTCGATAAACTCCCCCTGGAAGCGGACCCGGCGCTGAACTAAATCGATTTGCAAAGTGCCATAATCCAAATAAGCTGGTGCAGTAGGTGTGCGCTTCCGACGAATCAGTGCCTCTACCCGTGCCAAAAACTCTTGCATCCCAAAAGGTTTGCTCAGATAATCATCTGCACCCGCTTTTAAACCTGCGACGATATCACCTTCACTATTACGGGCAGATAGCATTAAGATTAGAGGCTGCTGTTGACGATGTAACCACCGACAAAACTCAATGCCATCACCATCAGGCAGGTCTGCATCCAAGACGACCAGTGTTGGTTGATGACTTAAAAATACTTCCCTTGCTTGATAAATGCTGGCTGCTTGATGCACACGGTATTCTAGTTGTTGCAAGTGCCAACCCAGCAACGACCTCAGATGGGGATTCCCCTCAATGATTTCTATACAAACCGAACCCACAGCGGCAAGACCCCTTAGCGTCGATGACTTTCAAAGTAACAAGCTCATCTCTAAGGTTTTGTAGCCTTTGTTACTTCAATAGCTATTAACTTTACATTTCCTAATAAAAAGAGTATTAATATTCTTAATTTATGCCTTGCCGATAGGCGATTAGAAATATCCTTAAATTTTTATTAAATTTCTCACAAGTGTTGTTAAACTTATTAAAAGTTCTTTTAGCTTAACATTCTGCTTTTAGATGAGTATCATGTGGCAAATATCTATAATCCAACTAGCTAACCGCTACTACACCAGCTTTTAAACCTGATGGCAAAAGTGGATATTATCTTGCAGAAACTAGTCCCTATACCCACGAATATATCACCAATATACTTGGGTTGTGGACTATGAAAATCATAAAAATAACTTAGCAGATAACTAGAATCTATGTTTTCTGGAATAGGATTAAAGTATGCTGTAGTTGCTAGGAGGGTACTGCCCAAAGTAGATGTATTGACTTTGAGTTAATGTCAAAGTGAAATTACAGTTCACTTTTAAGCGTAAATCATTTACAATTCTCATTCCAAAGAGTTTAATACAGCAGTTATGCTCCAAGACACACAAACTATCCGCTATTACCAAAGACTCACCGACGCCTTCGTCGAGTTATGGAATCGCGGTTATCGCACGGATGACATGCGGATGTATTTGGATGGATATCTAGCCGCACTACGACATGGCAACATTCTTGAACCTATCTTGATTCATCGCCTAGAAGAGGAAGCCAGCCGCTACTTGTACGATGGATCAAATTTCGCAGTGCCGCAACCACAGCCACAACCCGATTACTACTAAGTAATATTTACCTAGTCATTCAGAGTAACCGTTAATTACCGCAGATGATCATAGCATATTATCTGTATTGGTCAACTGGTGCCGTGGTGTGAGATTTTGGAGATATTTCTATTGTATTGATAAAACGTATCCCCTCAGCCCCATATTGGTCTTGCCAATGCGGCTGAGGGGATTGTCGACTATGCCTCAATACGCTTGGGTTAAGGGCTAATTGTACAAAATTGTGGGTTTTCGAGACGCGATAAATCGCCGTCTCTACAAGTGTTTTGATCTTATCTGAATTGTATTGGACTATGCCTGAAATCAATTCCAACACATATTCAAGTGTTTTGGTCACAAACCCATTAAAAAACCCTTGAAAGGACAGAGAAATTTCAAGGGCATTAAATTAAAAGTGGCAAATTGCCTTAATTGCGTCTGGTTTGCGTAAAGAAATATTACGACGAGGCTAGTGCTACTTCTACCTTTTCTTGCAACTCACCTTTTTGGTACATTTCAATCAAAATGTCAGAACCGCCAACGAATTCACCATCGATATACACTTGGGGAATTGTTGGCCAGTTAGAGTATTCTTTGATTCCCTGGCGGATTTCAGAGTCTGAGAGAACGTCAATTGTCTCGAAGGGAACTCCCAAGGTATTGAGAATCTGCACAACGTTGTTGGAGAAACCACATTGGGGCATTAACTTGTTTCCCTTCATGAAAACCATAATCTTGTTCTGTTGTAGCAAGTTATCAATTTTCTCTTTGAGTTCTGGCGTCATGGTATTTGTGTTTCCTATGTTACATTCAACAATGACGAGTGAGAAGTTAAAAATTCATAACTCCTAACTCCTAATTCCTAACTCTATGTTTACGAAGCTGGTGTTGCTTGCCAAGATTCAGGAGTATATGTTTTTACTGCCAAGGCATGAATTGCTTCAGTTGACATAGCTTGCCCCAAAGCACCATAAACTAACTGGTGCTGTTGCACTAGTCCCTTACCTGCAAAGTGCGATGAAACTACTGTTACCTGATAGTGGTCACCGCCACCAGTCAAGTCTTGCACCTGAACCTGGGCGTCTGGCAGTTCCGCCTTGATCATTGCCTCAACCTGCTGCGGACTAATCATCGCTGTTCCTGAAAAAACTTACTTTTCTATTATTAACAGATATGGAGCAATGGCTGTGCCAAGTTCAGGTTTTGGCAAGGCTAGAGATAAATGCAGCTCAGAGGTGGATTTTGAGGACGATCGCTCGAAAGCTACGGTAGATAATCCTATCCTAGCACTGGACACGTTCTCAAGCTGCTCAGAGGGAGGCAAAGCAGGAGGAGCAGGGGAAAAACAGACAAGAAAAATTTAATTTATTTTTTTTGAGGTGGGGAAGATGAAGCACTACCTCCTCTAGGATAGGGAGAATCAACAAAACCCAATTCAAACAACTGTTGATAGGCTTTCTTACCTAAATCCCGCGTCGGGTTCTGACTTTTAATTATTTGAACCAACAATGGCACAGCTAATTCTGGCTGATTTTGTGCTCGATGTACCAATGCTAGCTGAAAGGTGGCTTCATCTCTCTTCTGGGCTGTTAATAGAGCTTTTTGACGCTGAGAATCAGAAACTCTATTGTCAATTCCCGAAAAACTAGAGTTTAACTCTTGATAAAAATTAGATAGCTGATTATAAACCTGACGTGCTTCTTGCAGTTTCTTAGCAGCTAAGGGGTAATTTTGAGCAGAAACTGCTTGTTCTGCATCTTTCACAAGACGATCGCCACCTTGAATACTCAAAAGACTGTTACTTTGGGTTATGGGGCGTAGATTATTGGGATCGTTGGGATCGATGGGTTGTGGGCTAGTAGTGCCTGGTGACTGTGATACCTGAGCATTTACAGGTGATAGCAGACTGAGGACTGCTATGACTGATAAAAAGGTACGGCGCATCAAGGTAACAGCGACAGCAGTGTTCATGGGGTCAAGTAGTGCAACGACTATACAGAAAAGTTATGGAAACTTCGGGTATCTTAACTCTGTTTTGGTCTTGGGCAAAGCAAAGCCGCATCCTAAGTTTCTTTGATTTAGACTGAAAATCGGTTTAATAGAGTTCCCATTGCTGCTGTATACTAATTAACTAAAATCGTTGCTATGAGCGATCGCGTTAATTCCTCTGATTTTTTAATCTTCGGTTTACCAGCAATTAGCTTGGGAGTAGTTTGACAAGGCGCTGGCGAAAAGTTGATTTGAGAAAAGGATCTTAGACTACTTCACCACTTCACCATCTGTCTGGCTACCAACTTTCCTCCCCAATAATTATCTCAGGTTAAGTGAGATATTTGACACGAGAATCTTTCCAAAGCACTGCTTGAACTATTTGCGATCGCTTCCAGCGGGCGTGAAACGCCATCGCACCAAACTAGTTAAACAAGGCGATGTCCCCAGTTCGCGCTTCCCAAAATTTTATTTTTACCAGTCATGTTTACAAAATCAAGGAAAATCCAAAGATTTTCCTTTAACTGACTGACCAAATAGTAAGAATATTTATTATCTACCAATTCAGTAGCTTGCAAACAATGATGGGCTATTTGCTCCAAAAAATGCCAATTTGGCTAAATATCCCGTCAATAGAGGCTAATTTATATATAACATCCTCAAAAATTGCAAAATACCACTAATCTTTTGTTACTGGCTCAGAATGAATATAGCAGTTGGTGTCAAACCTTAAAAACGTGCAGTTTCTTAATTATGCACGGTTAATGGTCAATGGTTAAGAGCCAATTTTGGGACTCTTGACATTTGACTACATCAAGAATTAGTAATTTCTGCAAATGCACGATTAGTAATTTTTGTTTCTTGATGGCTTAATTGTTGCATTGCCTTTGCCAAATCAGCTGTGATGTTTTTGGCATCTTGTTTTATACAGCCACTCATATAATCCGTAACTCTGATTGCGGAGCCAATGTGAATACTCACATCTGTACCCCAATTTGGATAAGGTTGGCTGTAATTAATACCTATAGGTATAATTTTCACTCCCAGCTTGGAATGGCTAGATTCAGCACTCAAAGCAAGACGGGCAATTCCTGGCTTCAACTGATGAACTTGGCCATCACGAAAAATGTTACCTTCTGGAAAGATGACCAAGGTTTTTTTCTGCTGAAGTAACTCAACTCCATGTCGCAGCGTGCGGATTGACGGATGCTTAGAATTTACAGGAAACCCCCCCAAACGTCGGACAAACCAGCCTTGCAAACCTTGGCATTCGTCAATAGTCACCATAAACCGCAGGTCTTGTTCTGTCCGACAATCAGCGGTAGCGTAGGGTACGAGCAATGCATCCCAACGCGCCCGATGAGTAGGCGCGAAGATCACAGGCCCAGTTGTAGGGATATTTTTTTGTCCGGTTATGCTAATTTGCCCAAAGAATAATGGTAATAAGCAGTGACGCCCTAATAAATATGCCAGAGGACTTAACCAAGGAGAAACCCTTGAGGTAGTACCAGTCACCTGATAATTTGCTGGTGTGCGCTGGCAGGTATCGGATGAAGAGTAAAATTCCATCATGACGGATGCAGCTGATTGACGGGTAAAAATTTAACGAAAAGCTGATTAGTTACACCGTAGATTCTCTTGCGTGACTTGTGTTGTAGTAGATGGACAGTTTTACCTCTGTCCGTTAGTTTACTGTACGCCGTCTAAGAGTAAACCAAGTCTGTAGTTGTTCACGACAAGCTGACTCTAGAACGCCTCCGATTACTTGTAAGCGGTGATTAGAAGCAGCGCTATGGGGTATGTTAATAGCTGTACGAATTGCGCCAGTTTTTGTATCGTCTACTCCATATACGAGTAGTCCTAGTCGCGCTTGGACGATCGCACCTGCACACATCGGGCAAGGTTCAAGAGTTACGTAGAGGGTACATTCATTAAGATGCCAATTTTGTAAAGTTGTTGCAGCTCTCTTGAGAGCCAGAATTTCCGCATGAGCGGTAGGGTCTTTGTCGCGCTCTTTTCTGTTTTCTCCTTGTGCTAGCAATTTGCCTGTTGAATCGATGATAACAGCACCTACAGGGACTTCACCTGCATCACCTGCTACTTTTGCTAATTCTAGGGCATAACTCATCCATTGTTTATGTATAAGATAATCTGCATACCTACTTAGCATATACTTATCAATACAAAAATTTTAAAATTATGCTCGCCTTTGGACGAGCGAGACACTGATCCTACAAGAAAGAAAAAGTATATAGCTTGCAGACTAGAAGTCTTGTCATTACCTACATTTGACAATCCCCGCTTCGTTGTTATCCCGCCTCGGAATAAATTCCAAGGCTAATAGCTAAAGTCCACTCAAGTGGACTGAAATTTTTGTTTAGTCCTCTTAAGAGGACTTTAGCTATTAGCCTAGAACTTAAGTTCTAGGCGGGATGTGCGTCACTGCAATACTTTAACTGTTACAAAAATGGGGGTAATGACAATGACTAAAAATCTGAAGCTAAATAGCAGCTTGGGCTAAAAGGGAATCGAGTTGATTTTGTGTGTCTAGTTGATAAAGATCGTCGCAGCCGCCAATGTGCTGGTTATTGATAAAAATTTGCGGTACAGTACGGCGTCCGTTAGCGCGTTCTGCCATTTTAGCTCTGGCTGCTTCGTCGCCGTCGATTTTATATTCGGTAAAATTTACACCTTTCCACCACAGCAGCATTTTGGCACGGATGCAGTAAGGGCAAGTTTGCCATGTATAAAGTTCGACGTTGGCTTTGACTCGCTCTGGATGGCGATTTAAGAGGGGATTAAGAAAGTCCAGCATGTTTATATTAAGCAAAGTTTTAACTACGTCTCTAGCCTAGATCATTGCTTACCGCATCGGCGCTGGAACCCACTTTTGAAAACCCTCTAAATGATTCCAGTAAGCTAAATATCCCGTCAAAGCCCAAATTAGAGCGGCTACTATCAACACTGCTACGCCAATTAACCGCCAGGTTCGGTTGGTTTTCCAATAGAGAGTTGGCGCTGCAAAAACACCACCTAATCCGGTTAAAATAAAGCCGATTCCTGATAAAAGCGGCTGGCGCGTCAAATTCAAGTTGATGATGCGGATACCCACTACGATCGCAACTGCACCAGCAAAAAAGCCGTAAATTGCGATTGTCGATAAATCCCAACCTTGAGCAAGTGCGATCGCAGCCGCAACAAATAAGATTCCAAATAGGACACTTGTCTCACCAAAGGCAATATTAAAACTACCAGTAACTGGCCAGGTGAAGCTCATGTGTAAACCAGTTGTGAGTGCGATCGCACCCGTAATTCCAAAACCGGGAATCCACTGTCTTTGGTTAGAACTATCTATACCACGATACACATAGTCAGCCAGTAGAAATAGCCCAGCTACCATGTTGATTAACATGAGTGTGATGTAGTCGATAAACACGATTAACCTCTTAATTTGACAAGCTATTTACTCTGTGCCTCGTTTTTCAGTTTTTAGGGAATTCACCAGCTTTTTTCTTCATTATTTTATACCTACAGAGAAACACTGAAGAAAAACAATGCTCTAGATATAGACTGCTACCCATTTGTGGCAGTGCTTAATTTAGTTATTTTTAAACACGCTTTATACTGGAGTAGTAAGAGTAAAAAAGCAAGATGTCTTAACTGGCACTTTTCTAACCAGTTAGCAGCAAAACTTAACTTTCTTCCACGTGTATCCGCCCTTTGGTAGACTTGAAGACTGAAATAGCCAGATAAAGCGGCGGAAATTCAAGCAGTTGAGAGGGCAGACTCTGTGGAAAATACACTTGGGTTAGAGATTATTGAAGTAGTAGAGCAAGCCGCGATCGCATCCGCAAAGTGGATGGGTAAAGGCGAAAAAAACATCGCTGACCAAGTAGCTGTGGAAGCTATGCGGGAGCGGATGAATAAAATCTATATGCGGGGTCGCATTGTGATTGGGGAAGGCGAACGCGACGACGCGCCTATGTTATACATCGGGGAAGAAGTTGGTATTTGTACCCAACCAAATGCCTCAGCTCTGTGTAACCCTGATGAATTAATCGAAATTGATATCGCCGTTGACCCCTGTGAAGGTACGAACTTGGTAGCTTATGGACAACCTGGTTCGATGGCTGTCTTGGCAATTTCTGAAAAGGGTGGATTATTTGCTGCTCCTGACTTTTACATGAAGAAGTTAGCAGCACCTCCCGCAGCTAAGGGCAAAGTAGACATCAACAAGTCAGCTACAGAGAACCTGAAGATTCTCTCTGAGTGTCTAGAGCGCTCTATTGAAGAACTCGTAATCGTAGTCATGAAGCGCGAACGCCACAATGATTTAATTAAAGAAATCCGTGAGGCTGGAGCCAGAGTCGCCCTAATTTCAGACGGAGATGTGGGTGCAGCTATAAGCTGTGGTTTTGCTGGAACTAATATCCACGCGCTGATGGGTATCGGTGCGGCTCCTGAAGGTGTAATCTCGGCAGCAGCAATGCGTGCTTTGGGTGGACACTTCCAAGGTCAACTGATTTACGATCCAGCAGTCGTAAAAACAGGTTTGATTGGAGAAAGCAGAGAAGCCAATATTGATCGCTTAAAGTCTATGAATATCAATGACCCCGATAAGGTCTATGATGCTCATGAACTGGCATCTGGTGAAACTGTTCTGTTCGCTGCTTGCGGCATTACTGCTGGTAATCTGATGAATGGTGTACGTTTCTTCAGCGGTGGAGCAAGAACTCAAAGCTTGGTAATTTCCAACCAATCGAATACGGCTCGATTTGTTGATACAATTCACATGTTTGGTAAACCCAAGACTCTCCAACTGAACTAATTTTTAGGGAATGGGGAATGGTAAAAGTAGGGGCGAAGCATTTGGAAATATATCTTTCTATAAAATGAGAAATAATTACGAAAATGCTTTACCCTTACATGTAGTTAATAGTTAGTAGTTAGTGATTAATAGTTGTTTGTTGCTGGGAATAACTACCAACCAATAAACAAAAATTCCCCATTCCCTATTCTCACTCAATGCCCTATTTTCAACTACCAACTAGTAACTACGATTTAGCAAATGAATATAGCAGTGGTGGGGTTAAGTCATAAAACAGCCCCAGTAGAAGTCCGGGAAAAACTGAGCATTCCAGAACCACAAATTGAAAGTGCGATCGCTCAACTGGCCAGCTATCCCCATATAGATGAAGTTGCAATTCTTAGTACTTGTAACCGTCTAGAAATTTACATTGTTACCAGTGAAGCAGACCAAGGTATCCGGGAAATAACGCAGTTTCTTGCGGAATACAGTAAATTACCCATGCTTTCTCTACGACAACACTTATTTATGCTGCTACATGATGATGCAGTGATGCATGTTATGCGGGTAGCCGGTGGTTTAGATAGTCTGGTACTTGGAGAAGGTCAAATTCTGGCTCAGGTGAAGACTACTCACAAACTGGGGCAGCAATATAACGGTATAAAAACCATTTTGAATCGATTATTTAAACAAGCGCTGACAGCTGGTAAGCGGGTTCGCACTGAAACTAGTATTGGTACTGGCGCTGTCTCTATCAGTTCGGCTGCTGTAGAGTTAGCGCAGATAAAAGTGGCAAATTTAGCAGCTTGCCGAGTGGTAATTCTGGGTGCTGGTAAAATGTCGCGGTTGCTGGTGCAACACCTAATTTCTAAAGGTGCTGTAGAAATTAGTATTGTAAATCGCTCTCGCGATCGCGCTCAAGAATTAGCAAAGCTGTTCCCTCAACAACCGATCCAAATTCATCCACTATCGGAAATGATGAGCGTAATTGCTGATAGTGATTTGGTGTTTACAAGTACTTCGGCAACAGAGCCAATACTTGATCGGGCCAAATTAGAAATGGTTTTAGAAGTTCAGCGCTCTTTAATGTTATTTGATATTTCTGTGCCGCGTAATGTTCATGCGGATGTAAATGAATTGGAAAATGTGCAGGCGTTTAATGTGGATGATTTGAAGGCAGTAGTAGCGCAAAACTACGAAAGCCGTCGCAAGATTGCACAGGAAGCAGAGAAACTTTTAGAAGAAGAAGTGGAAGCCTTTGATATTTGGTGGCGCAGTTTAGAAACTGTTACCACTATTAGCTGTCTGCGAAATAAAGTCGAAACCATCCGCGAACAAGAGTTAGAAAAAGCTTTGTCGAGATTGGGTTCAGAATTCGCCGAAAAACATCAAGAAGTGATTGAAGCATTAACACGGGGAATTGTCAATAAAATTTTACATGACCCGATGGTGCAATTGCGATCGCAGCAAGATGTGGAAGCTAGACGGCGCTGTATGCAAACTCTGCAAATGCTATTTAACCTCGATGCAGAGGAACAATTTAGTTAAATTTAACAACAAGTAAGATCCCCGACTTCTTAAAGAAGTCGGGGATCTTAGCTTTCAATTAGATATACTTCTAAGGGGTTTATGGGCGTATGACATAAACCAGAACTTTAAAATGGTAATAGAATCAAAAAATTAGCCGCACAATCAATCATAGTTTGTATTTTTATGCAGTTAGAAACACAAAAATTATATTACACACCTGAAGAGTATTTAGAAATTGAAGAAAAGGCAGAATACAAAAGCGAATACCGGGATGGAGAAATTGTACCGATGACGGGTGGCACTACAAATCATAATAAAATTGCTTTGAATTTAGCTGCATCCTTAAAAATTGCTTTAAGGCGTAAAAATTATGATGTTTATATTGGTGATGTGCGTTTATGGATACCCCGTTATCGGCAGCACACGTATCCCGATGTGATGGTGATTGAGGGACAACCTATTTATACGGGAACTAGCACAACAACAGTGATGAACCCGATGTTAATTGCTGAAGTTTTATCTAAATCGACTAAAAACTATGACCAAGGTGATAAGTTTCTTTATTATCGCTCTATTCCCGAATTCAAGGAATATATTTTAATTGACCAATATCAGTATCACGTGATGCAGTATGTAAAAACTGCGGAAAGTCAATGGTCATTCACTGAACTTGAGCATGAATCTGCGATTTTATCACTGCAAACGGTTGATTTTAAAATTGAATTGCGCGACCTTTACGAGCAAGTTAATTTTGCAAACAATAATGAAGATTGAAAAAAGAAATTTTATAAAAGTATTGTGCACAATCATCTATCGAACTGGGATTGTAATTATGAACTCTGTACCCTCTCCTGGTGATGAAATGCACTTTAACGAGCCTCCGTGTTTTTCGGTAATTATCTGGTAGCTAATTGACAATCCCATGCCAGTACCTTTGCCAACTGGTTTTGTAGTGAAAAAGGGGTCAAATAGACGAGACTGGATTGCTTCTGGAATTCCTGTGCCATTATCAGCAATATGAACAACGACATTTTCATTCACCTGGGCTGAAGAAATACGAATTATTGGTTCTGGACAAAGCCCGTTTTGAAAAGCCTCTTCTAAAGCATCAATGCCATTTGCCAAGATATTCATAAATACTTGATTCAATTGTCCTGCAAAGCACTGAATTTTAGGGATGTCAACATACTCTTTAATCACTGTAATTTGAGGGCGATGACCTTGGGATTTGATCCGGTGTTGTAAAATTAATAGAGTGCTGTCAATTCCTTCATGGATATCAGCAGTTTTAAACTCGGCTTCATCTAAACGAGAAAAGATTCTTAAACTAAGGACAATTTCCCGGATGCGACTGGCTCCAATCTTCATGGAAGTCAACATTTTAGGCAAATCTTCTGTTAAATATTCAATATCAGCTTCTTCTTTAGCTTTTTGAATTTCTGTTTCTGGGTAGGGATAATGTTTTTGATAAAGTTGAAGTAACCACAACAACTGTTGTGTGTAATCATCAGTATGCTTAAGATTACCGTAGATAAAATTAACTGGGTTGTTGATTTCATGAGCAATACCAGCAACCAACTGTCCTAAAGAAGACATTTTTTCATTCTGGATTAATTGGGACTGGGTAAGCTTGAGTTCTTGTAAAGTTTGCTTGAGAACGATATTTTTTTGTCGTAGTGCTTGGGTTCGCTCTTCTATTTTTTCTTCTAGTGTTTGGCTGTAAACCTCTAGCTTTTGATTTGTTTCATATTGTTCTATTAGTAGTTGCTTTACCTGTTGAATTAACTTATTAAAAGAAATGGCTAAGATTCCAACCTCGTCTTCAGTTGTTACGGGAGCTTGGAGATCAAAATTAGATTCTTGGGTAACTCTTTGTGCCACCTGTGTAACAGCTTTTAAGGGACGAGTAATTGTTCGCGCAATTAAAAATCCAGTAACTGCTAAGATACTGCTTCCCAACAAAAACAAGAGTCCTAAATGCTCCCATAACTTATATTGAGCAACTTCTAACAACGATATGGAATATAACACTGTAGTTGTTAAAGACTGACTTGCTCCTGTAAATACAATGCTTTTGGCTAAATAATTGTTGTTGTCAATAGTGATTCGTCTAGCAGGCAAATTAGGAGGAGGAAATTGCCAAGTTCCACTTTTGGCTGCCAACAAAGTTGTCGCAATGACGCGATTTTGTCTCTGGATAATCAACTGTTTAGAGGAACCCGCAGCAATTTTTTGCAGTAGGATATCGTCTACTAAGTCACCAATGATGATTCCTCCCAAAAGTCCTGCTGATGATTTGATCGCATTTGTTACTACTTGTAGAACCTGTTGCTTGCCTTCTACATCTACCAAGTCAACTAAATGCGCTCCTCTACTAGCAGTGCTGGTAACTACTTCGTCTAAAAACTTGGCTTGAGTTAACGAGTTGTTCCGTAAATCTAGGAGGACATTTCCCTGAGTATCGACTACCTTAATCCAATCCAATTTTAAAATAGACTTCAGTGGTAGTAATATCTGCAAAAGCAATCCTTGATCACGCTGTTCAACAGCTTGATTGAGCATATCTCGATTAGCAATTAGCTCAATTTCAGTTTCTAGTGTTTGCTGTTTATACTGAAAATCTTGATAAACTCGTTCAGCAAAACTTTCAGTTTGTTGGCGGAAATTTTGATTCAAACTATCCGTAAACCAATTTCCTAGCACTACCAAACCCAGCATGAACACGCTAAGACAAACTGCAAGCAGTGGTAGAACAATTTTTTGGCTGAGTCTCAGCCCCCTGAAAAATCTCTGCATGGCACATTCAACAATAATTACTAATTCGTAATGGGCTACGCTTTGCTGCGTTAACGTAATTCGTAATTACGAATTGTTAATTTAGTTGGCAGGAACAAAGCCATTATTTTGTAAGAGTTTTTCACCTTCCGAGCTAAAGATAAAATCAATAAAACCCTGAGTAGATTCTGAAGGTGCTTTTTCCCAGAGAATACCTATGTGACGCACCATTGGGTATTGGCCACTCGCGAAGTTTTGCGCTTTGGGAACAACACCATTGAGACTAAGATGATTGACAGGCAATTCATTGATAAGGGAAGAAGCCAAAGAAAAAGCGCCGATGGAATTAGGAGTATTTTGTAAGGTTTCCATTAATTCTCCCTCTTTATTCAAAATCACGGCTTTAGTTGTGGTCTTCTCTGCTCCCAAATAATATTTTCTCAATAATTTTTTCGCTGATTCATCTTCAGGTCTATCCAACAGTACAATGTTTGCATCAGCACCGCCTAATTCGCGCCAATTTTTGATGTCACCTTTGTAAATTGCTTTTAATTGCTTGGTTGAAAGGTTATTAACTCCTTTGACACTGTTGTGGGTGGCGACAAGTAACAAATCTTTTGCCAGTTCCCGATATTGAACTTCACCGTTATCATCTTCTGATTTGGGTTTTTGACTGCTACCGGCGATATCAATAATATCGTTTTTTAGGGCTGCGATCGCTCCTTCAGATTGGCTATTGGATACAAACTCAATTTTGACAGTTTTATTTTTGGATTGATAAGCTTTTGCTAAAAGTTTTAAAACTGTTACAGTTGAACTGGAACTACCAATTTTGATAATTGTTTTGGCTTGAGAATCAGTTTGGTTAATAACTTGATTAGAAGTTGTTAGATCCGTCGATTTTACTGAGTTACAACTGCAAAGTCCAAGAAGGACGATTCCGATAATTATTGAGTCAGCAAATTTTTTCATAAGTGAGTGTTGAAATATCAAAAATCCGATATCTGTTCTAAGCTTTCATAGCTTAATATTCCCGAATATTTATAAAATGTAACGGCAAACTTAAATTACTCGTGATCAACAAGTTACCCGATTTCTTTGAGACATCGGGTAACTGTAGCGTTCATGAGAAAATATATTTTTAGCTCACAAATTATTTTCGCAAACAATACCAGTTAAATTAATGATTGCAACATATCCTTGGGTAAAGACGCGATGAATCGCGTCTCTACAAATGGTCTATTTGTCGCATTCTTTTTTCAAATTGGTATTTGTGTTTCTTCCTCGGTAAAGATAGGAGGTCAATACGGTTCAGTTAAGGGCTATTGGCAAAAATTTTGGGTTTTCGAGACGCGATAAATCGCCGTCTCTACAAGTGTTTTGGTCTTATCTGAACTGTATTGCTTTATGGGTAGAATATTTTGAATTCTGACTCCTGAATTCTGACTCCTGTTTTATTTGCCCAAATAAGCTTCTAAAACTTTGGGATTAGTTTGAATTTCTGCTGGTGTACCGTCAGCCAAATTCTGTCCTTCGGCAAGTACCCAAACACGATCGCACAAGGACATAACCACATCCATATTGTGTTCAATAATTAAAAAGGTCATCCCATCTTGGCGGTTCCAAGTGATAATGCGATCGCAAATATCATCAATCAGTCTCGGATTCACCCCAGCAGCTGGTTCATCCAACAAAATTAACTTGGGATTAGTCATTAACGCCCGTCCCATTTCCAGCAGCTTCCGTTGTCCACCAGACAAGCAACCAGCATAATCGTGCGCTTTTTTTGCCAAGCCCACTGATTCTAATAGGAACATTGCCCGCTCTTGCAGTTGCTTTTCTTCCTTAGCCACGATGTGCGGTTGCAATTGTACTTGCCAAAAATTTTCACCCGTTTGTTTTTGCGCCGCCAGCAGCATATTTTCTAACACCGACAACCGCGAGAGAGTCCGTGCAACCTGAAAAGTGCGGATTACTCCCTGCTGGGCGATTTGATATGGTTGCAAGTTGTGAATCGGTTCGCCGTCAAAAATCACTCGTCCCTTATCTGGGCGAATGAAGTTGGAAAGTAAGTTAAATAAAGTAGTTTTACCAGCACCATTGGGGCCAATCAAGCCCGTAATGCTGCCTTTAGCAACTTCGATTTTTGCTTCATTAACGGCTCTGATACCACCAAAGCTTTTAGAAAGTCCAGTGGCTACCAAAAGGGGAAGTGGCGATGACTGGTTATTTACCAAGAGTGAGTTCCTCCTTTTTCCCTAAGATACCTTGAGGACGCCAAATCATCAGTACCATCAAAATTAATCCGATTATCATGATCCGAAATGCACCCAAACGCGCTTCATCAAGGGTAACGATTCGGGGTAAGACTTCCCGTGTCAGCGCATCGTAAGCAAAGAAAATTACTGCACCTAAGATTGTGCCAACATTACTACCAGAACCGCCTAAAATCACCATAATCCAAGTGTCAAAGGTGATCTGGGGTTGGAAATTATCAGGGTAAATGGCGCCCAGTTGCCAAGCGAAGAAAGCGCCAGCAAGACCCGCGATCGCACCCCCAAGCATGAGAGATTGTAATTTATACCAAAAGACATTTTTTCCCAGCGCCTTAGGAATTTCTTCATCTTCACGGATGGCTTTGAGAATTCTACCCCAAGGCGATCGCACCAAAATTTCTAAGCGCCAGTATACAAGTGCTAAAACCAACAGCAACACCAGCATTAAACCGGCTTTTGGGTTGTAATTATACAGTCCAATCACCCCAGAAATATAAATCGCTGCTGCCAAAACAGCTAACACAATTCCCACAGCCAAGCGGGATATAAATTCTTGCTTACTAGTCGTCCTTTTGCCTAAATCAGTAGTCCGAGATATTTGGGTGGTGCGAATCCATCGCCACAACGTAAATAAAGTTACATTAAACAGCAGTGTCAAAATCCCAATCATCACTAATCTGACAAACAAATTCGGTTCTGTGGATAGGGGTATGGGATAACTTTGCACACCAAACGCGCCAGAAATCCAGGTGTCACCCACAGGTAATTCCTGGTTATTTACAACCAAACGAATTAATTCACCTGTACCAATTGTGACAATTCCTAGATAATCTTCCCGTAAGCGGAGAGTTGCAAAACCAATTATCAAACCCAACAAGGCGGCGACAATTGCCCCAGCTACTGCCGCTATCGGTAGAGGTACGCCTTTTAAGCTTAGTAATACGGTTGTGTATGCTCCCAGGGTCATGAAAGCAATATGACCAAAGTTAATTAACCCCGTAAAGCCCCACTGTAAATTGAGTCCTAGTGCGAATAGGGCAAAAAGTGCTGTAGAAATTGCTAAGAAAATTAGATAGTCAACCATGTTTTGGAATGGGGAGTGGGGAATGGGGAATGGGGAATGGGGAAAGGGGGAATGGGGAATCGTTATTTTCGCTTGTGCCCTACTCCCTACTCCCTACTCCCTACTCCCTACTCCCTAAGCGAATAAATTTTAGCGTAGCTTGAGCGTAGCTAATTTTGTGGGAATACTACTTATTGTTGGTGTTTGCTGGTATGGAATAATTAACGTATGAATTTGCTGCGACTGAGAATGCATCACTTAATCGAGCAGTTAGCCGATGAAGATTTGCAAGACATTTGGGACGTTCTCGAAGCTTTACATTGTGACTTTTATATGCTTAAAGCGATACAACAAGTTAAGCGATCGCAGCAACCGTGGGATATCTTAACCCATGAAGAAGCGGTGAGACTGTTGATGTTTTTCTGATTCAGCAGCGCTTTAAAACTTGCAAAAGCCTTGATATCCAAAACTTTTGACTTTTAACTTTTGACTTTTAACTTCCGCCTTGCGGTGCGATCCCTCAAATTTTGGTTAAGGTAATGCCTAGTGAATCTGGAAATGCGCTATGCAAGGTCTTTTTTGCTAGACCTGAAGAATTTAGAACCTGCCGCCTACGAGCGGGTGTATGATTTTGTGTTTATTGAGTTAGCCCAAAAGTGGCAACTGAGTGATTTAAAAGAACTACGACAGCTTGATGGTGAGGGCATTTTTCACCGCTTCACCCTAGATAATTATCTGATTGGTATAGAAATTAGGGGTGAAATTGTGAAATTTCTACGTGTAATCCCTATGCCAGATGTTTAAAGTCAAGAGTCAATCAATTTTAGATTTTGGAATTGCGGATTTTGGATTTGTTCCACCCACGTTCGCTTTCTTAGCACGTTCGCGGTAGCGTCTGGTAAAGAAGTGCAGGGCATCAACCGAAATAATTTTTAATCTAAAATCTAAAATCTAAAATCTAAAATTGGCACAGTCAAGCGAACACTTAAAACTGTAAACTGTATAAGGCTAGGCAGGGATCGCTATAACCTTCCATTAAACTGGTTTTTGAGAAAACACTTTATTTGAGATTTCCCTATGGATGCTAGGGCACTTTGGCAACGATACCAAAACTGGTTATATTTCCACGAGGGATTGGGACTGTACTTAGACATAAGTCGAATGCGGTTCGATGATGCCTTCGTGGATTCGTTGCGGCCGAAGTTTGACAAGGCGTTTGCGGATATGGCTCAACTGGAGAAGGGTGCGATCGCAAATCCTGACGAGAATCGCATGGTTGGACACTACTGGCTGCGAAATCCTGATTTAGCGCCAACTCCAGAACTTACACAAGAAATTGTCCAAACCCTAGAACAAATCGAAGCTTTTGCGGAAAAAGTCCAAACAGGTGCTATTCATCCTCCCAGAGCAAGCCGCTTCACGGATATTATCTCCATTGGCATTGGTGGTTCCGCTCTCGGCCCCCAATTCGTCGCGGAAGCTCTCGCTCCTGATTTCCCGCCTCTGAAACTTCATTTTATCGATAACAACGATCCAGCAGGTATCGATCGCGTTATCAATCATCTACGAAATAGCCTCGCCAGCACTTTGGTTTTGGTGATCTCCAAATCTGGGGGAACACCGGAACCCCGGAACGGCATGATTGAAGTTAAAAAAGCTTACGCCGGACACAATTTGGAGTTTGCTCAATATGCGGTAGCAATTACCAGCGTTGATAGCAACCTCGATAAACTAGCCAAAGACGAAGGTTGGCTGGCTAGATTTCCCATGTATGACTGGGTAGGAGGACGCACCTCAGAAATGTCTGCTGTGGGGCTAGTACCAGCCGCATTGCAGGGCATTGATGTTCGCGCCATGCTAGATGGTGCAAAAGAAATGGATGACGCTACCCGCGCCCCAGATGTGAAAAATAACCCAGCAGCCTTGCTTGCTTTGTCTTGGTATTTTGCAGGCAATGGAAAGGGCGAAAAAGATATGGTTGTCCTACCTTACAAGGACAGCTTATTTTTATTTAGTCGCTATTTGCAACAGCTGGTGATGGAATCTTTGGGCAAGGAAAAAGACTTAGACGGCAACGTTGTCCATCAAGGCATCGCCGTTTATGGCAACAAAGGCTCAACAGATCAACACGCTTACGTTCAGCAGTTGCGTGAGGGTGTAGCGAATTTCTTTGCTACCTTCATCGAAGTATTGGAAGATCGTCACGGCCCATCCACTGAAATAGATCCGGGAGTTACATCAGGCGATTATCTTTCAGGTTTTCTCCAAGGAACCCGACAAGCGCTTTATGAAAATCACCGCGATTCAATTACAGTCACTATTCCCCAAGTTAACCCCCGAACTGTAGGGGCATTAATTGCTTTGTATGAACGCGCTGTTGGTTTATACGCTAGCTTAGTCAACGTCAACGCCTACCATCAGCCAGGGGTAGAAGCTGGCAAAAAAGCAGCCGCCTCCATTCTCGATTTGCAAACACGAGTGTTAGCAGTCTTACAAAAAGAAAAAACTCCCATTTCTCTTGATGAACTCGCCGAGAAGGCAGGTGCATCAGAGCAAGTTGAGGCAATTTACAAGATTTTGCGTCATATCCATGCCAATCAGCGAGGCGTGGTTTTGCAAGGTGATCTTCAGAAACCCGGCAATTTAACCGTTTCTGCTAGCTGATAGCTCTAGTCCAAACATCACATTTTGTCCAGAATTGTTGTATCAGCAACAATTTTTTATTGTGAAGCATCCTAGATAGAAGTTTTATCTTCCGTCTAGGATGCTTCGCTGTATAATTCGTAATTCGTAATTCGTAATTTTCTCGTTTTTATGCTCCGCATGGGAACGCATCCATGTGTGCTGCTGACTCACCCGCCTTGAACTTTAGTTCAAGGCTAAAAGCTAAAGTCTACTCAAGTAGACTAAAGATTTTTCGTATATTTAGTCATCTTCAGATGACTTTCACATTAAGTTGACACCTATGCTTAAAACCTTTAGCTACCAAAAAGAGGACTTTTAACACATCCTCTTAATTATGAATTACGAATTACGAATTACTACTTACCAAGAGGCGTTGATTAAAATAGCTTTTGGGTAGGAAGCAGCGATCAAGTAAAAAAGGATTATTAGTATTTTAAAATAAATTAGTCGGCTTATTTCGATGACAGAATGGTGGCACAATTCCCCAGTCTTCTGCTAGCCAAATCCAATAGCCGATTTCAATTCTGCCGTAGTTTGAACCTGTAAGAATCGGGAGCATCCACTTTTGGAAGAAACACCTAATCAGACAGCAAGTAAACCATTAAG
>NZ_JAYGHD010000295.1:0-57010 GCF_034932245.1 Nostoc sp. UHCC 0251 | reverse complement strand
CTTAATGGTTTACTTGCTGTCTGATTAGGTGTTTCTTCCAAAAGTGGATGCTCCCATTAATTTTGTGTAATATCATCTTATTTAAGATTACTATCTATACCGAATATATTTTCTTCCAACTGATTCTCCAACAAGAATGCCCTCTGCTTTTTTACAATAAAAGCAGGCAGATATTGCAAGGCATCTGATAACTTGTTTTGCCACTCAACAACCAGTTTTCTGCTCAAACAAAAAACGACTGGCTGTATTGGTCTAACAATTGGTAACTGCTTTTTTAGTAGGTAAGAAGCAAAAGTTAAATCATCTTATAACTTGCCTTATAATTGCAGCAATTAGAATTAAGATTTTTAATTGTCTATCTAAAAATCCTAATCATCGGCTTATATTGCCTTGGAGAGGTCACAGCTTATTTGCAGTACTTTTGCTTATCTTTCGTAAATGCGATAAATAATTGTATTATTTAATATCTGTATGGGTTGATGCAGAACCCAGCTTGTTTATTAGTATACCTTTTGAGTCAAAATAATCAAGGTATTTGTCCCACTTCTGAAACTGGCTAGAAACTTTTATGATTCCTCACGAAAGTGATGCAAAACAAGAGCGTGCGTCGTTAAAAGTATGGCGTAGTTGGCAAGAAAATCTGATTTTAATTGCGATCGCATTGTGTTTGGCATTTCTGATCCGGACTTTTATCGCCGAACCCCGCTATATACCTTCTGATTCGATGCTGCCTACCTTACATACTGGCGATCGCTTGGTAGTTGAAAAAATATCCTACCATTTTCACCCTCCCATAACTGGGGATATTATTGTTTTTCAGCCACCCGCAGAACTACAACGTCGAGGATATCCCAAAGACCAAGCCTTCATCAAGCGGGTGATTGGCCAGCCTGGTGAGGTAATTAGTGTTGCTTCTGGCAAAGTCTACCTTAACGGTCAACCCTTGGTAGAAGACTACATCGCTGAACCACCAAATCAGCCATATCGACCAGTGACAGTTCCAGAAGATGAGTTTTTTGTCATGGGAGATAATCGCAACGATAGTAATGACTCTCGCTATTGGGGCTTTTTACCCAGAAAAAATGTCATTGGTCGGGCAACGTTTCGCTTTTGGCCCCTTGATCGCATTGGGTTTATTTAATCAATTTTAGATTTTAGATTTTGGATTTTAGATTTTTCTTTCAATCCAAGTTGCGCTGTAAGCGCACCAAAGGTTCGATTCAAAATCTAAAATTTGCTGAGTTAGGAGTTATTTTAAAACTTACTTCTAACTTAAAATCTTAAATAATACATCAATTGAGCGATCGTATCACCAGTTAACTCCAACCGCCGTTGGAAATCAGCCAGGTTACGGTAAGGCCCGGCTGATTGCCGATTTTGCACCACTGCTTGCGCCAGAGACAAATCTATAAATGGAATTTGGGTTAATTTTTCAACAGTTGCTGTATTCGGATTAATTAAATGCGGAGGATTTTCTAAAGATTCGTGATCATAGTAAATAAAATTCAGTAGAGGCTTTAATGGCTCTAAGCGCGGCGCTGGTACAGCCAAAGCCGCAGCGATGTCTTCAATACAGTAAAATTTAACACCTGAACGTGAAAGTTCCACAAGCGATCGCGCTTGGTGAATTGACAAACCTGGTAGGCGCAACCAATCATCTACAGTGGCTTGATTAACATCAATGCGAATACCTAATTTAGCCGCTATCTGAATTTCTTCCCCAGATTGTAGACGATAGTAAGGATCGTTGAGGAGCTTGGCCCGGAGCTTTTGCAGCCTGGGGTTCAAAGGTAGCCAGTTATTCATGTTGTCGCTTACCTCAAGAAATCTGGTCTAGCAATTGGCGGCGTTTTTGCTCAAATTCATACTCTGAAATTAGTCCATCCTGGCGCAGAGCATCTAATTCTCGCATTGCTTCAGCGATCGCTCCTACCTGATTACTCGCCCTTTGTGAGTTCCTTGACGCTGACTTGCCTAGATTAAAATTACGATCAAAAGCTTCTTCGTCTTGGGCTAAATACCAAACTCCCTCAATGGCACTAGCTACCTTGGGGATCGGCGTCCAGGAAAGCAAAACATACAAAACACCCCACAACGGCTGTCCCAGATAAAATTTATGTAATCCTGAAATTGTTAGCGTGCCAGAAAAAGCTAAAACAGCAGCAACACTTCGACTTTTGCGCTTAGTCAACATATTTTTAAGAAATATACCAATACCACAATTTCTACGATAAGACAGCTATAAGCCATTCAAAATTCTAAATGTTTGCGTTGGTTGCGTCTCGTGAGCGCAGCCTCTGGTAGAGAAGAAAAGAAATACAACTTTGGCAATCATTTTAATCAACTACCCTGCTTTGTCCTTCAGACCTTTGAATGGAAAGTCCCACGCACAATTTAGTATTTGAAGAAATTTGAGTAAGTTTCACATGACTGTGCATTGAGCTTTGATGCTAATTTTAAGTTTTTAACAGCTTTATTACTACTATGTCACAGACCTTCCTACCGCCAAAATGGCTTGAACAGCTTTGTGATCCTTACGCTGTGTTAGGAATTTCTGTGAGTGCTGATGATCGTCAGATTTTAAAACGCTATCATACTTTAGCGAAACTGCTACATCCCGATCGCTATACCAAAAACTGCAATCTAGAGCCAGAATTAGCAACGGCAATATTTAGCCATTTAATCAATCCAGCTTATGAACACCTAAAACATCCACACAAGCGCTTGATTGCGATCGCTATGCTGCGATCCCAAGCAAAAGTTTTGCAGCAGCAAGCTTTGTTTTCTCAAAGTGCCATAGCTCAGGAAATTATGGAAATGTCTGCACCGGAGGCAAAATTGTTTTACGAAAAAGCGATCGCCTGTTATGCAGAAGCTCAATCTCAATCACTAGATCAGTTTTATCAGGTGACGCAACAAATTCGGATACTGAATTTAGTGTACCTACGTTTGCATAAATCAGACCTGTTATTACCACAAAAACCTGTTTCCGTTATCTCTGAAGTAGAAGTCAAGCCAGTTGAATTGACATTAGATGAAAAAACTAATGTCAAACCAGTTTTGACAAACTACGCTCAACGTCACTACCAACGAGCTATTGATTACGTCAGGTTAGCTAAATGGTCTCTAGCCGTACAAGAATTGCGTGATGCTATCAAGTTAGAGCCAAATAACAGCGAATATTATGCTTTATTAGGATTGGTACATCTCCAACAGAAATTTATCGGTATGGCTAGGGTTTACATCCATCATGCATTAAAACTGAACCCGCACAATTCACTAGCTTTGAAATACGCTCCCAGGCTGGCAATTCAACCTGGTAAAAACATCAATCCTAAATCAATGGCGAAAGCTGTGAGTATTGCGGCTTTATTAAGTCGGTTTACATAGCGGAAAGGTTCTAAAGTCAAGTGTTGAAATTTCGGTAACAAACCGTACTAAAACCGAAGCTTTGTTACTAAATTACTCCCCTAGACTAAAATAATAATAGAAGTAAAACTATTAAGCTACTGAGTCTGGACACTCAGTTTAATATAAGCAATATGGGATTCTTCGATTCTGAGATAGTTCAGCAAGAAGCAAAACAGCTGTTTGAGGATTATCAAGCGCTAATTAAGCTTGGTAACAGCTATGGTAAATTTGACCGCGATGGCAAAAAGCTGTTTATTGAGCAAATGGAAGCCATGATGGATCGGTATCGCGTCTTTATGAAGCGCTTCGAGCTATCAGAAGATTTCATGGCACAAATGACAGTAGAACAACTGAAAACGCAATTAGGTCAGTTCGGTGTTACCCCGCAACAAATGTTTGACCAAATGCACCTGACTTTAGAACGGATGAAAGCCGAGCTAGAAAAACAGCCTTAGTCTTTAGATTTTAGATTTTGGATTAATTGCCAATCCAAAATCCAAAATTCAAAATCCTAAATTATTGGGACTTGGGGCGAGAAAACTGGGAAGGTGGCTTGAAGTTTTCTACTGGTACATTCTTAAGTGCCTTTTCCATAAAATCTTTCCAGATGGGAGCAACCATACCGCCACCCGTAGCACGGCTAGCTAATTGTCTGTTGTCGTCCCTCCCTACCCAAACAGCAGTGGTTAGCTGTGGCACAGTGCCAACATACCAGATATCCTTTTCTGAGGAAGTTGTACCTGTTTTGCCAGCACTTGGACGAGGTATAGCAGCACCTTTACCTGTACCATTAGTAACTACCGTTCGCATCACATCGATAATGGCTGCTGATGCCCAAGGATCTAGAACTAGCTGGGGTTTAGGGGTGTTATCTAGTAACACATTACCGCTACTATCGGTGACACGGGCAATTACAGTTGGTGGAGATTGCCAACCATAATTAGCAAAGGTAGCATAGGCACTAGCCATTTCTAGGGGAGTGACACCAATAGCACCCAGAGGTAGGGAGGTAACAGGTTCCATCGGACTCATGATGCCCAAGGTACGACAAGTTTCGATCACTCTATTCATACCAACAGCCTTACCAATTTTGATCACAGGAATGTTGCGCGATTGGGCTAAGGCTGTGCGGATTGGCATCGGGCCGCTAAATCCCCCATCATAATTTCTGGGAAAGTACCGATTATTACCATCTTGATAACTAACTGGAGAATCTACTACCGTTGAGTCTGGTCCATATTTACCAGTAGCGAAAGCAGTATAGTAGACAAACGGTTTAAAAGAAGATCCTGGCTGCCGTTGAGATTGAGTTGCACGATTAAATTCACTAGTCTTAGGATCTACGCCGCCCACTAGCGCTTTAATAAAATGCGTGCGCGGATCAATTGCCACCAAGGCGATTTGATTCTTAGATAATCCCTGTCCAAGCAGTGATTTATGCCACTTAACAACAGTTTCCTCCGCCATGAGTTGGAAGTTGGCGTCAACTGTAGTTTGCACCCGCATCCCACCTTTGAGTAGTGTCTCACGCCCAAACTTTTTAGCCAGCTCCTGCGCTACAGTATTGGTTACATAGGGTAAGGCACTACCTTGAAACGATTTGATTCTACCAAGTTTGATTTCTTGCTTGAGGGCATTGTCGTACTCTGAATCGGTGATCCAATTCAATTCCCGCATCCGTCCCAGCACTTCTTTTTGTTTCTGTTTTGCCAGTTTCATACTCGCAAACGGGCTGAATTCTTCTGGTGCTTGGATCAAACCCGCCATCATCGCTGACTCACCTAAGCTTAAATATTCTGCTGACTTATTAAAGTAACTGCGGGCTGCCGTTTGTACACCATAATTGTTATGACCCCAATAAACTTGATTGAGGTACATTTCTAAAATTTGGTCTTTAGTGAGAATTTGTTCTAACCGAATTGCCAGCACCCCCTCCGCTAACTTACGGGTAAAGGCACGCTTGCGAGACAAAAATAGGTTTTTTACCAATTGCATGGTGACAGTAGAGCCACCCTCTTTGACTCCACCTGCTACAGCGTTAACTACTACAGCACGACCAACACCAGTGGGGTTGATACCGTGGTGCTCGTAGAAGTGGCTATCTTCACTTGCTAATACCGCCCGTTTTAAATTCGGGGAAATTCTATCCAGGGGCACAACCTCCCGGTTGGCTTCCCCGTGGATACTCGTTAAAAGTTTACCCTTAACGTCATAGATGTAAGTTGTTTCTGAGGGAAAGAAATTACGTAGCTGTCTCACATCTGGCAAATTACGGAAACTAATGGCTAAACCAACCAGTCCTCCGGCTACAATGGAACTTGCCAGCATGGTGATTGAGAGGAGAGTACCGCCAGCTACCTGACCGACTCCTTTCAAAAAATCAAAACCTGATGAAGCCCGACGTTGTGGCTGTTTATCTTCAAAAGTCCTAGAAGACGACACGGCGATTTCACTTCCTCACTTATAAAGTTAACTGTAATTGATTGGACGAAGTAAGGCGGTTAATTTTTTGCAATTATAGTAGTTTGGCAGATGAGAAAGCGGATAAATTGCAAGTGTTTATAACCAACTTAACTTCTAGTGTGCAAAACATAGCTAACAGTGGATTTTCTAGTATGACGCAAGATTTTGCTTGGCTGCGTCGTGGTGTAGTAGAAGTTTTCCCACAACCAGTTGATGTTAACAGTGAAAGTCTAGAAAAGCTCTTGGTAACTACAAACCAACCTTTGAGGATCAAATTGGGCATTGACCCTACGGGTACTGATATTCATCTTGGTCATAGCATACCAGTACGGAAACTGCGAGCGTTTCAAGATGCAGGCCATATAGCAGTTCTAATTATTGGCGATTTTACAGCACGCATTGGCGATCCGACAGGTAAATCTGAAGTGCGTCGTCAGCTTACAGAAGCAGATGTAGCTCAAAATGCTCAGACTTATCTTGACCAAGTACGTCCTATCTTGGATTTTGACACACCAGGAAGATTAGAGGTGCGTTATAACTCCGAATGGCTCTCTAAGCTCAACTTAGAGAAAATTTTGGAGTTACTCTCCACGATGACGGTGGGGCAGATGTTGGCGAAAGAAGGATTTGCCGATCGCTATAGAAAAGAGAATCCGATTTTTATCCATGAGTTCCTATACCCGTTAATGCAAGGTTTCGATTCCGTTGCTGTTGAGGCAGATGTGGAATTAGGAGGGACTGATCAAAAATTTAACATTGCTGTAGGCAGAGATTTGCAACGCCATTTTGGTCAAAAACCGCAGTTTGGGATGCTGCTGCCAATTTTGATTGGCACGGATGGGGTGCAAAAAATGTCCAAGTCTTTAGGTAATTATATTGGGTTATCAGAACATCCAGGGCAAAAATATCAGAAGTTACAAGGAGTTCCAGATAATCTGCTGGAACAGTATTTTGAACTACTAACGGATTTACCTTTAGATAATCTGCCAGAAAATCCCCGCGATCGCCAGACACTTTTAGCATGGGAAATTGTCAAACAGTACCACGGCGAACAAGCAGCCCAAGAGGCGAAAGAAGCCGCCCAAAGTGGCGGAAAGGCAGGTGCCGTTCCACAATTCTCTCTAGCTGAGGTATCGCAGTTTCCTACTAAGTTAGCCTATATTCTCAATGTCACTGGCTTATGCAAAAGTACAGGGGAAGGAAAGCGGAAAATTCAAGAAGGTGGAGTGCGCTTAGATGGCGATCGCATTACCGATGTTGATACTACTTTTGCTTCTGTTGCTGAATTACAAGGTAAGGTTTTACAAGTTGGGAAAAATAAGTTTGTCCGATTAGTGCCTTAAATGGGGAGTGGGGAATGGGGAATAGTGAACAGGTAGAAAAACGAGTTATTGTGGCTTTGGATGTGCCAGATGAACAAAGTGCGATCGCTCTTATAGATCGACTTCCCCAAGTCAGTTTTTGGAAAGTCGGCTTAGAGCTGTTTACTAGCACTGGCCCAAAAATTCTGGAAGTACTGAAGTCTAAGGAAAAGCGCATCTTCCTAGATTTAAAATTTCACGATATCCCTAACACAGTCGCTGGTGCTTGCCGGAGTGCAGCTAGATACGGGGTGGATTTATTGACAATTCATGCTGCTGCTGGTGAAGATGCCCTAAAAGCGGCAAGTGAAGCGGTGCAGGAGGCGGCTACACAAGCTGGTGTCAAACCACCTAAATTAATAGCGATTACTTTGCTAACGAGCATTTCTTCCAGGCAGTTGGCATTTGATTTAAAGGTTCCTGTAGAATTGCCAGAATATATACTAGATATGGCACTGCTGGCTTGGGATGTAGGATTAGATGGGGTAGTTTGTTCGCCCCAAGAGTTGGCACAATTACGACCACGTTTCAAAGATGACTTTTTGCTAGTTTGTCCTGGCGTTAGACCAACTTGGGCAGATAAAGGCGATCAAAAGCGATCGCTCACCCCAGCACAAGCAATTATTGCTGGTGCAGATTATCTCGTGATTGGGCGTCCCATTACTACTGCTACTGAGCCGGAGTTAGCTTGGAAGAGGATTTCTGAGGAGTTAACCACGGTGGCATGAAGCTAAAAGTCAGTAAGAAGCCGGGGGATAAGGTGCAGCATCTAGAGAAGAAGAATCTTACCTCTTCGCTTAAAAAGAAAAATTATAGTTGGCTTTTAGCTTGTGGCTTCTGGGTTTTAGTATCAAATAACCTTGCTTACCCAGCCTTCTCGATAAACTTCACCCCTAAACTCTCTGCACTAGCAGAAAAAGAAAATGTCAACGGTGGGGTGGAGTCTTTGTGTTCTGAGCAAAATTTAGAAACATTAACTATACAGCTACTAAAAGATTTACCTAGTTACACCAATCGCGCTAGTCAACGCGCCCGCCGCCTCAGAAGAAGCAGTGATATTTACAGTTATATGCTAGTGGCAGGAAGACCTGAGTTTACTCCTCTGCTTCTTAACCTTGAAGAATATAGTGCAGATGCACCTAAAAGCTTTGCATCAGGAGTTGAGCAAGTTTTCTTTACTACCTTGGAGCGGCAGTACATAGGAAAGAAAGCGGTAGAATTGCAGGAATTCCACTGGCTATTTTTGACTAAAACTAAAACTGGTTGGCAACTAGTGATGATGTTTTCTCAAACTGGTTCCTATTCAGCACAGCAGCCACTATCTCCGCCACGCGATAGTAGTAACGGCACTGTTGCCCAAGGAGTTAAAACTTGGTTACGCGATTGTCAAGCTGGAAGTGTACGTCAAAGAAGAGGAAAAGGGCCAGGGGGCAGGGGGCATGGGAAAGAACCCCATAAATTTAGGACTGCTGAAAACTTGGACACATTATTTCTCTCTACAAGACGCTAAAGGCAAACGTGCTTTGCGTCAACGCTCGATAGCGTAGCGTTAGCGACGTAGGAGCGTCTGACTCGCTCTAAGCGTTCGCGTAGCGTCTCGTAGAGAAGCCATGCCGTTCGCGCAGCGTCTCGTAGAGAAGGCTTTACGCTGCGCTATCGAAATAAATATTTTTATTTTGAATTGCTCTGTAACGATGAAGACAGGGGAATTTCAAAATTCTTTCCCCCAGCAAAGCCCTCCCTGCTCCCCGGCCTCTTTGGTCAATAAAACCTAATTCCAAATCTTCGTAAATTAGGATGAATATTAAATAATGTCTAAAATACTCACTCAAATTATTTATGAACAGGATTATCACTTGTGGTTAGAAACTACGTTGAAACAATTGCAAGAACGAGATTTAGAGCATCTTGATTGGGATCATTTGATTGAGGAGATTGAAAGATTGGGTAATGAACAGAAACACAAGCTCGAAAGTTATCTACTGCAACTTCTCAAACATCTGTTTTTGTATCAACATTGGAGTCTTCCTGAATGTAAAAATCATTGGGAAGTGGAAATTGATAATTTTCGGGTGGAACTTAGGAAATTAAGCAAATCTAAAAACCTCTACAACTATCTGCTTACGGTGCTTGAAGAAGTTTACATTGATGCGCTACGACAAGCAAAAAAGAAAAGTGGATTGAATTGTTTTCCACAAACTTGCCCTTATAGCATTGAGCAAATTTTAGATGTGGATTATTTACCACCATTTATTTATTGATAAGGTACATCATCCAACTAGCTTGTATCAGTGTAATTGCGCCTGTATCTTAGGGAGGATTTTGAGGAAAAATAGCTGATAAACAGCGAAAAAAAAGCAGACATTATTTAAAAACGAAGGCTGGCTTGAATTTAATCTTTGTAACTCCCGTTTTTTGGCGATAACATGTAAATAAGTTTACTTCAAGCTTCTCAAACCGCGTTTGGCGTCAGTTTTTTATGGAGATTCAGTTAATCAATATCGGTTTTGGTAACATCGTGTCTGCCAATCGAGTAGTTGCCATTGTCAGTCCAGAGTCTGCCCCGATTAAACGGATTATTACCGATGCACGGGACAGGGGCCAATTGATTGATGCAACTTACGGTCGGCGGACTAGGGCTGTAATTATCACCGATTCTAGCCACGTAATTCTGTCGGCGATTCAGCCGGAAACGGTAGCGAATCGCTTTGTAATTTCCCGCGAGCATCAAACTGTAGATAATTGATTAAGAGTAGATTAACAATCTCACTTTTATTTGCACCACATCAGCAGTACCATGTGAATTAGACAAGTTTTGTGTCACCCTTGCTACAAATTCTTTAGTCACTAGTACAGTCCGGCGGAAATAAACCTACCATTCAAAATAACCAGAAAGGACAAAATTAAAGTCTTTGGACTGTTTATTTCCGCCTTGCGTTACTAATGGACTTGGCCAGGAACACAAGACTAATGAATAATATCTATTGATTGATTCACAGGTTGAAGGGATGATGCCAGTTTTACCCATCCAGAGTATTGCTACTACCGAGGAATGCTTACATTTAGGCAGGTTGATTGTCTTAACTGGCCCCAGTGGGGTCGGTAAAGGCACTTTAATGCGATCGCTTCTAGAACGTCATCCAGAACTTTATTATTCTGTATCCGTGACGACTCGTTCTCCCCGTCTAGGAGAAATCGATGGCAAAAATTACTACTTTATCAGCCGCAGTAAGTTTGAACAATTAGTTTCTGAAGGTGAATTTTTGGAATGGGCAGAATTTGCTGGTAACTATTATGGCACTCCCCGTGAAGCTGTGCTTAACCAAATTCATTTAGGCAAATTGGTGGTGCTAGAGATTGAGTTAGAAGGAGCAAGACAAATTCGTGCTTCCTTCCCCAGTGCCTTCAGCATTTTTATTTTACCGCCTTCTTTTGATGAATTAGAGAAACGGATACGCTCTCGCGCCCAAGACTCTGAAGAAGCGATCGCCCGTCGTTTACTCCGCGCCCAAGAAGAAATTCAAGCGGCAGATGAATTTGATATTCAAATCGTTAATGACGATTTTGAAACTGCTTTAAATGACATTGAAACGGTTTTGTTTAAATAGTCTAAGAGTTAAGAGTTAGAAGTTATGAATTTAAACTCCTAACTCCTAACTTTTAACTTCTAGTAATTAACCAACTAAACCTTGAATTACTCCCAGATTGCTAGTCAAAAAGTAAGCAACTACTGCACCACCAATACCACCAATTAAGAAAGAACTAGCAAAGTTGTTCCAGCTTTCTTTAGAATTAAAAGCATCCATTGGAGGGTTGGGTACAGTAACACTGGCAAGCGCTTTCGGAGGATTGCTATTGGCATAGAGGGATAGTCCTGCCGTAAGAAGAACGACCAAGCCAATGGCTGCCAATAACCCAGCTAAGTTTGCATTATCTGTATCCCGCAGTGGGCCTAATTTGGCAAAGGGGCCAAGTAACCAGTAACCATGAGCCATACCAACTTCTAAACCGCGTCTTGCAGGAGTTATACCAGGACGATAAGCTGGCAAGTTATTAATGAACCACTTGCTCAAGGGAGAAGCATTAATCGGGGTTTCTAGATTACCGATCTGTGGATCGCGGAATGCCGGAAAAACAACTTCGCGATTTCTAGGATCGCTTGGGAGATTTTTTGATGCATCTACTGCTTGTGCCATATTTTTATGTTCGCCTCTAAATTAAAATGGTGGCATTTTTATATTAATAATAATTGTAGCTAAAGATGGCTTTTGCTTAATAAGTTTAGAAAAATTAATTTAGCTTTTTTTAAAACAGTGAAACTCGCGATCTGTAAACAGTATCACGAGTTTCAAAAAAGTATTTTTGCTGCGTATTTTGGTGATAAATCTGCCTAAATTAAGCTGTATATATCAACTACACAATATTAGGCAAAAATAAGGCATTCATTCAACTGTCCTAAATTCTATTTTCCACTTATGGCAGTGGGTGGAAAAGTAGGTCGGGGAAAAAGCGGTTGAATTCAATCAAGATACCTGCTGTGATGAACAGCCATATAGTAGCTGCCACAGGCGCTGTAGAAATAAACTTAACCAAATAGGATGATTGGTTGTTATTGTCTGCCATGAATTTAGTCTCCAAAACAATTAGTTAAGCTGATTTAGCGTGGGGAAATGGGAATTTCCGTATCCTTGGCTGTTAATTTTCCAGACAGAAACTCTTGGAGTGCTGCTACTGGCCAAGTAAAGCCTGACGCTATTATGGGTAGTGCCAAACCAAGATCGATTTGGATTTCTTTTTGTTCAGTGTTAGCGTCTTTTTTGATCGCTTGCAGATAGGCACGACCTACCCAACCAATCCAACCAGCAATATATAGAAATAGAATGCTGGGGATCAAAAAGTCACCAGCATGATTTAGACTACCATCAACAATCAAGTGAGGGTAACCTTCAGGGCCGCATAGCTCTTGAGAATAACGCTCAAAACGTTTTCTCCCAGATTCAGGATCGGCAGTCGTATTACGGGCATTAGCAGCTAGCTGTTGAAAAGCGGGATTATCCTTGCACGGTGTCAAATTAGCCCCTAAAGCTTTTGCTGGGGAGGCAAAATTGAACCAAAGACAAATCGCTAAAATCAAAGCAAACAATCGTCGCATAGAGTTGTTTCCTTTTACTACAAAACAAAAAGTTTTATGTACAAAACGAAGCGGCTTGTACAGTTGTTTATTTGCATAACTAGGAAGTCATCATACTCTTGGGTGGGAACCGAGTAAAGTTTAAGTAAATAAAAGTTAAAGCTTCTCAACCAAGACCTTATCGAGTGCTAAGTAGTTAGTAACGATTCTTAAGTATAAGAATTGTTGTTGTAGGGTAGTAAAGAAGCAAGATTTTGTCTCTAATACTCAAAACTCAGCACTCAGCACCCTCAATGGCAACCGTTTTAGCAATAGAAACCAGTTGTGATGAAACAGCAGTCGCAATTGTTAACAATCGTAAAGTTTGCAGCAGTATTGTAGCCTCGCAAATTCCAGTCCATCAGCAGTATGGCGGGGTAGTGCCAGAAGTAGCGTCTCGTGAACACTTGGAAACGATAAATGTTGCGATCGCACAAGCCTTAGAGCAAGCCCAACTAGACTGGGGAAAAATCGACGCAATTGCCGCCACTTGTGCCCCTGGACTTGTAGGAGCGCTGTTGGTGGGGCTAACTGCTGCCAAAACCCTAGCGATGGTACACAACAAACCATTTTTGGGAGTTCATCACCTTGAAGGTCACATTTACGCAACTTATTTGAGCGAACCAAGTTTAAATCCCCCTTTCTTGAGTTTATTAGTTTCTGGCGGACATACAAGCTTGATTTATGTCAAAGATTGTGGTAGCTACGAAACACTAGGACAAACCCGTGATGATGCTGCGGGTGAAGCCTTTGATAAAGTGGCGCGATTGTTAAAGCTGGGTTATCCCGGTGGGCCAGCGATTGACAAGTTGGCGCAACAGGGGAATCCCCAAGCCTTTGCTTTACCAGAAGGAAAAGTTTCTTTACCTGGCGGGGGGTTCCATCGTTATGATGCGAGTTTTAGCGGGTTAAAAACGGCTGTATTGCGTTTAGTGCAGCACTTAGAGAAAGATGGTGGACAAGTACCAGTGGCAGATGTAGCAGCTAGCTTTCAGGAAACCGTAGCGCGATCGCTAACAAAAAGAGCGATCGCCTGTGCTCTAGATTATGGTCTAGACACAATTGCTATTGGTGGCGGTGTAGCTGCTAATAGCGGCTTGAGAAAAAACCTCCAAGCCGCCGCCGTTGAACATAACTTACGCGTCCTATTCCCACCTCTAAAATTCTGTACCGATAACGCCGCCATGATTGGCTGTGCTGCCGCAGAACATCTATCTCGTGGTCATACATCCCCCCTCACGCTAGGCGTTGAGTCTAGGTTAGGGCTTACTCAAATCATGAAGTTGTATCATTCTATTGAGTAGTCATTTGTCAAGAGAGAAGAATTTTCTGCTTGCTCCAATGCCCCATGCCCAATGCCCAATGCCCTATGCCCCATGCCCTATGCCCTATAACTATTGACTATCGACCGGATGTGATCAGCCACTGCATCCGGTTGTTCTAACATAGCCAGGTGTCCGCAATCAGGAATTTCCAAAACATTGTCACCACAATATTGGAACAGTCTGTGAAAGCTAGCTAAATGGCTTACATACTTGGGTTCCATAACTTTATCTTCAGCACCAGCTAAAAAATAAACTGGCTGCTTCAATTGGGATACTAGCTCAGGTAAACGATTGATTTCTTCCTCAGTTGTGGAGTCTAACAGAGTTCCTAGAGCTGCTTCCGGGTCAGCTACAACGAAATCAATCAGGCGCTGACGTGCCCAATGGCGCTCTAAAGGACGTACCACACTGGCTCTAGTAAACAGTAAATCAATCAAAGGTAGTTGGGACAACCACCGCGGGCGGATTTGCAAAAATTTTTGACCCGCCGAGCGAAATTGCTCAAAGGCTTCTTTAAGGTAAATACCACCGCCAGCGTTGATACAGATAACTCCCTTAACACACTCAGGTATTTGATCTGCTCCCCAAAGAGCGATCGTGCCTCCCAGAGAGTGGCCAATGAGCCAAGCACTAGTAATATTCAGCTGTTTCAGGAGAATAGCTAAATCCTGAGCATAGGCAAGAGGAGTATAAAGAGAATCGATTGGTGAGCCAAGCGCATTACTAGAGATGGGCGTAAGGCTCAAAGACATTTGTGCCCGACTAAAATCGGTTTTTACCTGGGATTGGGATTCACCAAAACCCCGCAAATCATAGGAAAGGCACTGCAAATCATCTGATAGGCGGGAAATCACAGGTTGCCAATATCCACGGCTATTAAGCCAACCGTGGATAAATACTAAAGCGTGGGGGCAGGAAGTGGGAGCCGTTAGCTCGTATGCGTGTGGAACGCCCAAGATTTCGATAGTAGCCATACTTATATCGTACCCCCAAGGGTGGGTGCGACTAAATACGGAGTGCCAAGAGTTAAGAGTTAAGCTTATCCCACCCTAAAAGGGATGGGATAACACGAAAGACTTTTTGTTGACTGTTAACGGACTAAAAAAGCTTCTCTCATCCCCTTTCTAGGAAAGAATAGGTTTTCCCGACGCCTTTTATAACTTTTTATTTATCCAGCAACCTCTGTCGCACCCCTTCAGCAATTTTATGACCCAGATATTCAGGAATGAGGCTTTCATTCGGCCCTAACAGGTAGAGAATTAGCCGTGTACGTCCACGCCAAACCAGTAAATTTGCATTGACTACCAGCAGGTCTTCCTGCCAGATGGCGTACATCACTTTGTAGAATAATCCTGGTTGATTATCGGCTTCAATCATCAGGGCAGGGAGATGAAAGACCGGATCAACATAGAACTCAGTTTGTACCTGCTCTAAGCCAGTATCAAGATTGAATTCTACTGCCAGCATCTCTTCTACCTCAAACCGACCTCCTAAAGCCTCGCGAATGGCACGACAGACATTTTCTGCGGTTTTCTCGGTCAAGGCTTTACTACCACGAGATACCAACAGTTTGATAAAAACTAACATTGGCGGACGGATCTGACCGTATAGACTCAGACCGTGAATAGTCAAGCCATAAGCTGCTAGTACACCAAAAATATCGCTGAGAAGAAAAGACTGGTTGCGGTAAGCAAAATGCAGGGCACTTTTGCTACCTTCCGGTTTCAGCTCAATAACAGCGCGTCTAGTTTTATAGAGACGGTATGCTAGGCGCAAATTTTGCAGTTGAATTTCACTGCTGACAAATTGCTCATAAAACTGGGGAAACGCTCGATTAAAGCGTTTTAGGAGTTCCAGTGTTGAAGATTTTAAACCAGAAGCCATTGTTAAGGTTAAGACTCGCTTGCTTTCATCATCTGGGGACTAGAGGCTGGATGTTGGGTACTAAGGAAGAATTTTCTCAAATACTCAATCTTTTGTATACAATTCACTCCTAAGCTAACGTGCATTTAAACTCTATACGAGCAATTGCCACGATTAGGTTTTTCCATTTGGAATTTTGAGCAAAGGCTTCCGACAATTAGAACTTAGGTGTCTGATAGCGCAGCGTCAAGCCTTTTCTTCTCCTTTTCCTATGGATGCCGCTCTTGCTAGCTTGCTTCTACTAAGTGGTACAAAGAGGCTAACGCGAACGAGAGTACGCTTAGAGCGAGTCCGCGTATATCTTGCTAGCAAGAGCGTCTAGCTTGAGCAAGCAAGAAAGCGAAATAAACAGGGCGTGATTTTGAATTGTTTATATCCTTACCCTTTTGGTGAATTTCTCCTAGCTTTTACAACAAAATGCTAAAGTTGAAAATGATTGGTGTGAAACACGCCCTAACTGGCTGTTACCATTGCAAATCCCGAAAACAACCGAAAAAATTTGAGTGTAAAAGGTAGTAAATGGGGTAGCTATGTTAGACGTGAATCAACACTCCTAAGAGTGGAAACCAATTCAGTTATACTACCCGAACCACGTTGGCATGGGTTTTTGGAAAACTTGGTTTAGTACTCCTGAATCTGTAGCGACAACTAGGACAAACCCCTTTGAAGAATATAGAGCCGATGCTGCGGGCAACTCCAACTCCAGCAGCGTTAGCGAAGCTTCTTCAAAAGAGACTCGCATCGTCTTCAGTACGGAGCGGGACATTGACCTGTATGAGCTAGAAGAACTCTGTGATGCAGTTGGTTGGTCGCGTCGTCCTCTAAGAAAAGTGAAAAAGGCTATTGAGCATAGTTTTCTCGTTGCTTCAATGTGGCAGGTGAGAGGAAACCAAAAGCGGCTCATTGGTTTTGCCCGTGCTACCTCAGATCACGCGTTTAATGCCACTATTTGGGATGTGGTGGTTCACCCAGACTTTCAAAGTCAAGGACTGGGTAAGGCACTGATGAAATACGTTCTTAAAAAACTTAGGAGTGAAGAAATTAGTAATGTCACCCTCTTCGCCGACCCCCACGTTGTAGATTTCTACCGAACTATGGGGTTTATGGCTGATCCGGAAGGCATTAAAGGCATGTTCTGGTATCCTCACTAGCAGTTAATCAAAATAAAACCCGATTTGCACAAGAAAGTCAGGTAAAATAGCGAAAATCTATTATTTTGATGTAGTTATGCTTTTTTTCTGCCGACGAAGGCGCAAGTATATATCTTGTCAAACTAAGTCGGCAAAAAATCTTTATCAGTGTAAAAATGTAATCTATCTTGTCTTTGGCAAAGGATAAAAAAGATTAGGCATAAGCGGTTTGATGTGATATAGTTACCTTAATGCTTTTGTTAAAGCGCGATCGCTTTGATGGTAAATTAAAACCAGACCAAAAAAAGTAGATCAGTCTAAACGGGATGTAGCGCAGCTTGGTAGCGCGCCTGCTTTGGGAGCAGGATGCCGCAGGTTCAAATCCTGTCATCCCGATTTAAGTAATATATTTAAGGGCTGAGGCAATTGACTGGAGTTCTCTTGCTTAAGATGTGCAATTAAATTTTGGATTTTTAGGGATAAAAACAAATTGCCTGTTATAGTGTTGAATTAGGTGTTGAAGCCTAACAGGCAAATTTCGCTATTAAGCAGTAAGATATTCCTGACACTAAGCTTTGTATAGATTTGAGAAGATATTAAAGCAAGTGTGATGGAACGATTAATTAAGTAATAGCGTCACCCGATATTAGAGAAAGCCGATAAAATGGCATTGTATGATCTCCAAGGTCGAGAGACAGGGAGATTTTTCAGGGTTTGACGAAGACATATAATAGGCATCTACAGCATTTCGTGGTGAATAGCAAAACGAAATCGAGAAAAACACAACTTTAGCACACTCGATTTTTCAAAGCCCTACTACAGCAACCCTAAATAGTTGGGGAATATTGGATTTTGACCGTTGATGGTTAACACTTTACCTCAACGTACACAATGAATTCTTCACAACTGAAATAGATTGCTATATAACTAAAGCTAGTTGGTGCTGTGGAAATCCAACCATTTGTTTAATTTAATTGGACTATTGATGCGAGGAGCAGTCATGAAATCATTTATTCGCTTGGGCGCAACATTGGGTATAGCTGGCAGTGTATTTTTAACGGGGCTTTCAGGAATAGGCAATCTACCAGGAATAGGCAATTTAGAGGCGATCGCATTGCCACAAGATCAGGTAGTGAAAAAGCTCCAAGAAGTACCTGTATTCACGCTTACTAATCCTAAAGGCGAATTTGTAGTTCTTTCAAGGAACAATGAATCTAAGCCAATCTCCCAAGTCGGATTTTTTATTAGCAAGCAAGATGCTCAAAAATTCCTTGACAATCGGCTCAAGAAAGAAAACCCTCAGTTGGCAAGCACCCTACAGGTAAGACCTTTGTCCTTGGCTGACTACTATAAAATAGTCCAAGAAAGTAAAAAGAAATCAGACTCTGTAATTTATACTTTAGTACCGACGCAAGCACAGGTAGCTTCGGCAACAAGTATGCTGAATCAAAATGGTAAAAAAGGGGAACAATTTAATGGTATTCCCTTATTTGTACCCAAATTTAAGAAAGATAATAGCTATTTGACGATTCCCGTCGCCAATGGCAAAGACCGATATATACCTTTCTTTTTTGAGAAAGAGCAGGCAACCGCTCTGTTAGACGAATTCAAAAAAGCCGTGCCCAAGGAAGGAGCGAATACTGAAATTCAGGTGGTGGATTTGTACGGTGTTATGGAGGCTCTAAATAGTAGTACTGACCCTAGTATAAATAAAATTGTTCTGTATCCATCACGGGAGTCCATCAATTTTATTCGTTCGCTTGCACCGAATCAATCTCCAGCTGCCAAGCCTGCTGCTCCAAAAAAATAACGGATATGGGCTACCAAGGTTGAGGCATGGGGGAGAAACATCTGATATCTGGGTTACAACTATGGCAGTGGCGCAATACTGCTCATCAGGCTGCGATCGCTACTGATGTTCCGCCTTCCGAAGTAGATTGGTTACTCCTAGAAGTTTCTGGGTTAGACCGCTTGGCACTGCGTTTGGAATCTTTCAAAAACTGGCCTCAAATTCAGCTGCAATTGCCGCTAGAAGAGTTAGACAAGCTCTGGCAGAGACGCTTAAACGATCGCTTACCAGTGCAGTATATTGCGGGAGTTACACCTTGGCGCAACTTTCAAATCGCGGTGTCGAGTGCAGTTTTGATTCCCAGACCAGAGACAGAATGCTTAATTGATTTAGCTTTAGCATCTGCTAGTAATGCTTCAGGACACTGGGCTGATTTAGGTACTGGGAGTGGAGCGATCGCTTTAGGACTAGCAGATGTCTTGCCAAAAGCAACAATTCATGCAGTTGATTTCAGTTTAGAAGCTTTGGCGATCGCTCAAGCCAACGCCCATAATTTAGGTTTTGCTGACCGGATTAAATTTTATCAAGGTTCTTGGTGGGAGCCACTAACATTTCTCAAAGGTCAGTTTAGTGGTATGGTATCGAATCCCCCTTATATACCCACCAGTACCTTACCTACCCTGCAACCAGAAGTAGTTAACCATGAACCACATCTAGCTTTGGATGGTGGCACTGATGGCTTAGATTGCATTCGCCATTTGATAGAAATTTCTCCCAAGTATTTGCAACCTGGTGGCGTTTGGTTAATTGAAATGATGGCTGGGCAAGCGGATGCAGTGCGAGAACTTTTACAAAATCAAGGTAGCTATTGTAAAATTCAAATTCACGCTGATTTAGCTGGAATTGAACGCTTTGCCGTGGCCTATAAAAGTTAGGAAATAGGGGATGGGGCATGGGGCATAGCGCATAAGAAAAATGCTCCATGCCCAAACCCATAAACATGACACAAGTTTCTTTAACAAATCTAATAGCTGGCGCACACTCTGGTCTTCTGGTCAGCTTTCCCACGGATACTGTTCCTGCGCTTGCAGCTATACCAGAAAAAGCAGCATTAATTTTTGCGGCGAAGCAACGTAGTCAAGACAAACCTTTGATTTTGATGGCTGCTAGTGCTGAAGATTTGTGGCTGTATGTTAAAGGTAGTGAGAATGAGTATAAAATTTGGCAAGAACTGGCACGCAAATATTGGCCAGGAGGACTGACATTAGTTTTACCAGCTTCAGAGCGTGTGCCAAAAGTTATGAACCCTATTGATCCAACAACAATTGGTATCCGAGTTCCAAACAGTGCGATCGCTCAAACTATTTTGGCGCAAACAGGCCCTCTTGCTACCACTAGCGCTAATTTTTCTGGTCAGCCACCTTTACAAACGATGGCAGAAATTGAGGCTCAGTTTCCCAAGGTTCTGACTCTAGCAACGACAGAATACCAGAGTGAAATGCGGGGGCTTGGTGTACCTTCTACCGTTGCTAAATGGACAGGGATGAATTGGCAGATTTTGCGGCAAGGTGCGATAAACTTAGATATTTCAAGTGATAACCAGATATAGGTAGTTATAATGTTGTTTTACTGAATTTTAGCAACAGAGAAATCTGGAACTTTAGTTTGCGCTGTTGTGCTTAATTAACAAGTGAATAATTGCCAGATTATGAATTGGAGTAACTGGATATATCTAGGAGTAGGAATATCACTAGGTATAATTTTCCGTCATTTCTTTGGGCGCTCGTCAAACGTCTTATCTAGTTCATTCCCAGTAGCGCCATTAGCTCAAGAGGATATGCCAACAATATCGCAACAGCTACAGCAAACGCAGCTGGCATACCAAATGGCAAGGGAAATGAGCCAGTTTAAAGCTGGTTTTTTGGCGCGGACTACCCATGAATTGCGATCGCCCCTTAGTGGTCTAATAGGCTTGCATCAGTTAATTTTGTCGGATTTGTGTGAAGACCCCGCCGAAGAGCGAGAATTTATTGCCCAAGCTCACGAGCGAACGCTGAAGCTACTCAAGCTGATGGACGAAATTCTCAGCGTTGCCAGAATGGAACACGGTACTAATAAATTAGATATTCAGCCCAGACCGTTAGCCCAAGTTTTACAGGAAGTTCATAACTTAACTTATATGCTGGCGGCCAATCGCAATTTTCCGTTGCAATTGTTACCTGCCGACCCAGAAATTTATGTTTTGACAGATTATCTCTGGCTCCGCCAAATATTGATAAGTTTAATAGACACTGCCATTACTCAAATGGAGGAAGGCAGTATCTGTATTTCCAGCAGTACTTTACCTACAAATAATTTTGTCAACATTTGGTTGGATGTACCGACCCATGCTATACCCTGGAGCGAACCGATTGATTTGATCAAATCTGAAGATCAGCTAACCCAGATTGACCAAGGAAACGCTGTTCTTTCACCAGGAATGAGGCTATTAATGAATCAGACTTTAATAGAAGTTATGGGAGGAAAGTTAGAAATCCTGCCCTCGACCATTGCCAAAGAAACATCTGTGCAGGTTACCAGACTACAAATCTCTATCCCCCTAGTGATTCCTGAAGCTGAACTTCTGTAGCAGAAATGAAAGCAGGGTTAGGTAGGTTGTGTAGCACCATCGTAGTAGTGGTGTTGGGTTTAAAACCAATCTTTTCATAGAAACCCTGCTGGTGAGTAGTCATCAGATAAACTCGCTCCACCCGCCTCATCCGGGGATGACTCAAAACAGTTTCTACTAACTTGCTTCCCAATCCACTACTTTGATAATCTGGATGAATCACAACATCCCAAATTGTGGCGCGATATATGCCATCAGATGTTGCTCTAGCAAAGCCAATGAGTCGATCGCGATCGTAGACGGAAATCACTGGCTCACTGTTGGCAATAGCTATACCTAAATCTTCAATACTGCGACCTTTTGCCCAGAAAGTTGAAACGTTCAACAGTTCTTGGAGTTGGTAAAGGTCGATTTCAGACTTGCGTTCGCCTTTGGCGCAGCGCAGCTGTTCGCTAAATTTAATCTGAGACTCGTTCATTATATGGCATCCACCTTTGGGAGTATCTTTGTATGCTTAAGTCATATTTTGCAAGAAATTGCTGTACGTGTACATAATATCTTCAACAAGAAAGAAAGCTTAATGACAAACCCACTTCCATAGAGGATGAGTTGGCCCCTGCTGACGTATTCGATAAACTTGTTTTTCTAAACGTTGTTTTTCCTGCGGTGGTAATCCAAGTAAGATATTCCGACTTTGCCAAACTAAAACAGCAGCAGTCATCCCAATACAAAAGGCTAAACCGAAGGTAGACAGTGGATGATAGAAGAGTCCATATCGCACCGCTACCCAGGTAAAATATTGTTGCCACAGAGAAATTTCTGCACGTAGACCCCACAAGCTAACAGGCGCAATAGTCAGCCACAAACAGGCGACAAATAGCCACCTGCCATATATCGTCAGCTTGTGTAATCTTTGTACTTGTTGAGCAAAGGATGGGTCAGTTGTTGACAATTGTTCGGATTGATCCATAGGCTGTGGGAAGGTGGGGGATGAGGAAGATGGGGGAGGCAGGGGAGGCAGGGGAGGCAGGGGAGGCAGGGGAAGCTAAAGAGAACAAGGGAGAAAAAAAGAATAACTAATGCCCAATGCCCAATACCCAATAATTAGTTACCAGCAGATGTATCAATCGACTCACCGCTGACTACCATAGGTGCTTGACCATTGCGCTCTCGCCATAAAGTTAGAAGAGTACTGGCGATGAAAATACTTGAATAAGCCCCTGCTGTAAAGCCAATAATTAGAGCTAAAGCAAAGTTTTTCAGAGTTTCGCCGCCAAACAGAAAGATAGCAAACAATGACAGCATTGTGGTAAAGGTCGTGTTGATTGACCGTCCTAAAGTTTGGTTAACGGCATCATCCACAATGTCAGCGATCGCTCCGTTGGGATTGGTCTTGAGGGTTTCCCGAATGCGATCGTAAATAACCACTGTATCGTTGACTGAGAAACCTGTAATTGTCAGTAGAGCAACGATGAACAAGCTATCTACTTCAGTACCCAATACTAAACCAAAAATCGAAAAAATCCCTGCCGTAATGAAAACATCATGTAATAATGCAACGATCGCAAACAATGCATAATCTAACTGGAACCGGAAGCTCAAGTAAATTATGATGCCTGCAAAGGAAACTATTAGAGCTATGACCCCAGACCTAAACAGTTCTGCCCCTAGAGTCGGGCCAACGGTGTCAAATTGATTTTTTTGCTCGTCAAAAGTACCGACTTTTTCACTTAAGGCATTTTGCAAATTGGTACGCTGTTCGCGATCTAAGTTTTTTGTACGAATTGATATACCATTTTGTCCACCCGTGTCTCTGTCAGCAACAATTTGGATACTGCTATCACCCAACCCCTGTGCTTTAGCTACTTCCCGAACGATATTAATATCAATTGGCTGGTCACAGTTACCGGGTTTGGTACAATCTCGTTCAAACTGTAATCGTGTACCACCGACAAAATCCAAACTGGGACGTAGGGGTGCTTTGATGTTCGGGTTTTGCCAAGAAATCACCATTGAGATGATACCAGCCAGAATGATGGCACTAGAAATAGCCCACCAAAGCGATCGCGATTTATTAATACTTAGTTTCATTGAGCCACCTCTGCCTTATTTGATCTTGGCAGGTTCGGACAGAAAAGTTCTGGTTTCTTGAGTGTGGGAATTGTAATTGCTAAAAACATTAAGGTGCGACTACAGGTAATTGCTGTAAACATACTCACTGCTACGCCCAAAGCCAAAGTTAGAGCGAAGCCTTTCACCAAACCAGCCCCTAGCCAGAATAGTGCAGCACAAGCAATGACTGTAGTCACGTTGCCATCTAAAATACTGGAAAAGGCGCGGTAAAAACCAGATTCTACAGAACGATACAGGGATTTGCCTGCTTGCAATTCTTCCCGCGTCCGCTCAAAAATTAGTACATTTGCATCCACCGCCATCCCAATACTGAGGATAAAACCGGCAATTCCTGGCAGGGTTAGGGTGACGCCCAACAAAGCAAAGGTAGCCCAGGTTAGCAGGGCGTAGATCAATAGTGCTACATTGGCAATCAGTCCTGGTAGTCTATAGTACACCACCATAAATATTAATACTAAAGTTAGTCCACCAATACCAGCATAGATACTGCTAGTAATACTGTCTTTACCCAAGGTTGCCCCAACAGTGCGAATTTCTGCAATTTCTACCGGTACGGGTAATGCCCCACCGCGTAACTGTACACCTAAGTCATTAGCTTGCTGTGCGGTAAACCGTCCTGTAATTACAGCAGCGCCACCAGTAATACCAGTAGCGGCAAATTCTATACCCACAGTAGGAGCGCTGATCAGTTCATTGTCCAGAAAAACACCAATGCTCCGTCCAGTCCCGGCAAGATTTTTCGTCAAATTGGCAAACAGTTCACCACCCTTTTGGTCGAAGCGAATGGCAACGTTCCAGTTGTCACCTTGAGTGGGTTCACCATAAGCATCCTTGAGGTATTTGCCAATTAACGGTGGATTGGTGCTTTCAAACAATTCAGCGATCGCTTGATTATTGTTTTGCAAATCTTCTTGATTTTTGACAATTGCCGCTTTATCAGTACTCTTTCTCAACTCTTCTTGCTTGGCTTTCAATTCGGCTCTAGATGCTTGAAAAGCCAACAGTTGGGTTTCTGTATTTGGCTTTTGGGTGCGAAATTCTAACTGTGCCGTACCCCCTAGCACCCGTTCAGCTTGCTCTGGATCATTAACTCCTGGTAGTTGCACTAATATTTTATCTGCGCCGACTGTTTGGATAACTGGCTCAGAAACACCCAGACCATTAATCCGACCTTCGACAACTTTCTTTACACCTTCCAATTCTCGTTCGGTGATTTTGGGAATATCCGCGGATGGTTTCACCTGAATTGTTAGCTGTGAGCCTCCGCGCAGGTCCAGTCCCAAGGGAATTGGAATTGTGGCAATCACCGCAATAGCGGCGATTACCAGAACTAAAATCAAAATTAATAGCGATCGCTGTCTTTGCATACCATAACTCGCAACTGACAAAGGCTATAATAGCGCTCTTTTATGGAGTTATGGGTTGGAAAATGGGGAGTGGGGAGTAGGGGTTGAATTTCTTCCCTATTCCCTACTCCCTATTCCCTATTTCCTAGACTCGCAAAGCTACCATTTTTTCCACAGCTTCCACAATTTGCTCTGGTTGGATGATTGTTAGTCGTTCCAGATTGCCGTTGTAAGGTGTGGGAATATCTTGGGAAGAAAGCCGTAGTACTGGCGCATCCAATTCATCAAATAAGCGATCGTTTATTGAGGCGATGACTTCTGCTCCAATGCCGGCAGTTCGCATGGATTCTTCCACAACAATGACTTTATGGGTTTTTCTTACTGATGCACCAATGGTATCAAAATCTAATGGTTTGAGAGATATTAAATCGATAACTTCTGGATCATATCCTTGTTTTTCAAGAGTTTTTACGGCTTGAAGCACATGATGCCGCATCCGAGAATAAGTAATAATTGTGACATCCTTACCCTCGCGCACCATTTCTGCTTTATCCAGCGGTAGCAAATATTCTTCTTCTGGTAAATCTTCTTTCAAGTTGTAAAGTAAAACGTGTTCAAAGAACAACACAGGATTATCATCGCGGATAGCAGATTTTAGTAGTCCTTTGGCGTTTCTTGGTGTGGAGCAGGCAACAATCTTCAACCCTGGCACAGCTTGGAAGTAAGTTTCTAGTCGCTGGGAATGTTCTGCGCCTAGCTGCCGTCCAACACCCCCAGGACCGCGAATCACCATAGGAATTTTAAAGTTACCGCCAGAAGTATAGCGCAGCATCCCAGCGTTATTGGATATTTGGTTGAAGGCGAGCAGTAAAAAGCCCATATTCATGCCTTCAATGATGGGACGTAACCCAGTCATCGCTGCTCCCACTGCCATGCCAGTAAAGCTGTTTTCAGCGATGGGGGTGTCTAGAATGCGGAGTTCGCCATATTTTTGGTACAGGTCTTTGGTAACTTTATAGGAACCGCCGTAGTGTCCTACGTCTTCACCGAGAACGAATACGCTGGAATCACGCGCCATTTCTTCATCAATGGCTTCCCGTAAGGCGTTGAAGAATAATGTTTCTGCCATTTAGACCTTTTTGTACGATTATGGTTATAGAATTTTATCGTGCTGCTGTCGCAAATACGGTGAGCGATCGCACTAGTTAGAGATTGGGTTTTTTAAATGAACCGCCCCAAGCGTAGAGCGAGTAATTGCCATAACTAGATCAAAGCTATTTAATTTAGATTTTAGAGGTTTTATGAGCGATCGCTTTCCACTCTGGCAGACGAGAGAATTCTCTATTTATATATGTACTATAGCATTGACAATGTACGAAAAATATGCTTTGTCAGCTTCTGACAAAACTCAGTGTTTGTCGGAGACTTTGCATCCCTAAAACACCCGCTCAAAAGGTTTTTTCCGATAACGTCGATAAATATTAAAATCACTGTCCAAGGTGGCGATCGCAGCAATATCTAAGCGTTCCGAAATGACAATCAAGGATAAATCTGCAAAATCCCCTGGTAAATCTCTGTACTGAGTATTCAACTCAGCAATACGCGAAAAATCTTGCGGTAATATTTGCTCACACTCATAGAGTTGTTTAGCAACATCTAGAAGAAACTCGTTTTGTGTACGCCAATCAAGGTTCAGCAACCATACCACTTCTGCAATACAAATAGGCGTAGTTACCAGCCTGGAAGTACAGTTTTCAAAGAAGCGACGCACCTGTTGGTGATACTGATCTCTGGCGCTGTAGTACGCAAACAAAAAACCGCTATCTGCGAGTATAAGCGGATAGTAGGTCATGAATGGCGCTTGTTGAGATATTGAGCGATCGCTTTCTTACGGTTTGAGCGTTCCGATAAATCCATTGGTGCATCTTGTAGAAGATGTTCAGGGTGTCCACCCCGCCTCTCTACCAAAGTTTTACCCGCTTGTAAGGTTAGCCAGCGTTCAGCAATTAAGCGTCGGATCAATTCACTCTTTTCGGTTTGCTCGTGAGCTAAAATATCGGCTAGCTGCCGTTCTGTTTCTTCATCCAGCCTGACACTGAGCATAACTTTTATCATACTCGCAATACACGTATGACAAGTATAACGTGGATTAGTTAGATTTTGTTTGAATTTCGCACCAGCCAAACCCAAAATACAAAGAATCTCACGCCCAAACACCAAAACACAACTCTGCGTCTTTGCGCCTCTGCGTGAGATTTCCCCATAAATTAGTATTCAATATGTCTATCCTACTTTAACCATCGCGCCGCATCTTTAGCATGATAAGTCAAAATCAAGTCTGCACCAGCCCGTTTAAACCCAGTTAAAGTTTCCATAACCACGCGTTCTTCATCAATCCAACCATTGAGAGCCGCAGCTTTCACCATCGCATACTCACCAGAAACATTGTAAGCGGCAACTGGTAAGTTACTCGCTTCTTTCACCCGCCAGATAATGTCCATGTATGCCAAGGCTGGCTTAACCATGAGCATATCAGCACCTTCAGCGATATCTAGTTCAATTTCTTTAATCGCTTCGCGGGCGTTACCTGGGTCCATTTGGTAAGTCCTTCTGTCCCCAAATTGCGGTGTCGAGTCTGCTGCATCCCGAAATGGGCCATAGTAACCCGAAGCATACTTAGCAGCATAAGACAAAATCGGCGTGTCTTGAAATCCGGCTTCATCCAAACCCACGCGAATTGCCTGAACAAAGCCATCCATCATCCCAGAAGGCGCAATGATATCGGCACCGGCTTTCGCTTGAGAAACTGCTGTTTTTTTCAACAATTCCAGAGTTGGGTCATTTAAAACTCGTCCCGTTAAATCACCAGTTTGTAAATAACCACAATGACCGTGACTGGTGTACTCACATAAACAAGTATCAGCAATTACAATCAAATCTGGCACTGCTGCTTTTACCGCAGTCGCTGCTTTTTGGACGATACCGCAATCATGCCAAGCGCCAGTGGCATCCACATCTTTATCAGCCGGAATACCAAATAAAATAATAGAAGGAATTCCTAAGTCATAAACTTCTTTTGCCTCTTCGACAATTTTATCTACCGAAAGTTGGTAGACTCCGGGCATTGATTTTACTTCGTTAGCGATTCCCTCACCCGGTACGGCAAATAGTGGGTAAATTAAATCATTTGTTGTTAAAACAGTTTCACGAACCATCCGGCGCAGTTGAGGATGAGTACGCAGACGACGGGGGCGATGTGTAGGAAACATAAAATTTTATGAAGAAAAACAACGCAAAGGGACACAAAACAAAGCGTCACAAAAGCAGGCTAAAATTTCCCTGCCGTCAGACAGACTACAAACAGTGCTTAACTGTCCTTTGCCCTACTCTTAATCAAGTTGTAGGGCAATTTTGTATTCTACAGCTTGGTTGCATCTATCCGACGGGCTGGAAAAAAAACAACATAGTAAGCAATTCAAAATTCAAAATGGTAAAATTCCCTGTTGGCGAAATCCTGGCGATTGGGTGTGTGCAAACTCAAGGCTCAACAGCTTAATAGAAAAGACCCGACAATTCCCAATTTGCAATGCCCGATGAGAATTTGTGCTACAGAAATCGAAAAATATAGGGATAACGGAAGGGTACATCAGGATTGCTGAGAACTCCGATGAGCGCCCAAATTGTTAATCCCCAGTGCAACAAATATCCGATACCCGCTAGTGGCCCCAGCACTAATAAGGGTAACACCAACCAACCTAATAGAAAAAACAGCGCTCCCAGAATTCCTCCATAAAGCCAGACGTTAAAGTGGAAATTGATAGATTCTTTGGCGTTTTCTTTAACAACAGGATCATCAGATACGAACAGTATCGCAATAGGTATACCTACAGATACCAATGTCGTGCTGAGAAAAATGGCTCCATGCGATAAGCCAGATAGAAGCTTTCGCTTGTCTGTGTCGTACATTCTTTTCTCCTATTTAGTCAAATTGTTGGTTATATTACGACCCTATCACGAGCATCGTTGTCTTAAGATTAAAAGACTTACTAGAGTCAAAAAAATTAAGTTAGCTAACAAACAAATACACTTATGTCTACTGAACTTCAGTCTGAACTTATTCAAGCAGTTGAACTTCGCCGCAACTTTGCGATTATTTCTCACCCCGATGCGGGTAAAACTACACTAACAGAAAAGCTGCTGCTATACGGAGGTGCAATTCACGAAGCTGGGGCGGTGAAGGCGCGACGGGCACAGCGTAAGGCTACCTCTGACTGGATGGCGATGGAGCAACAACGGGGTATTTCTATTACCTCCACAGTGTTGCAATTTGAATACCGGAACTGTCAGATAAATTTATTAGATACCCCCGGACACCAAGATTTCAGTGAAGATACTTATCGCACCCTCGCCGCCGCCGATAATGCAGTAATGTTGATTGATGCGGCAAAAGGTTTGGAACCCCAAACCCGCAAATTGTTTGAAGTGTGTAAGTTGCGGGGTATCCCGATTTTTACATTTATCAACAAGCTTGATCGCCCAGGAAGAGAACCTCTGGAATTGTTGGATGAAATTGAGCAAGAATTGGGATTGCAAACCTATGCGGTAAACTGGCCGATTGGGATGGGCGATCGCTTTAAAGGTGTTTTTGATCGGCACAAGCAACAAATTCACTTGTTTGAACGCAGCGCCCACGGCAGCCGAGAAGCCCGTGATACGATAGTCGAATTAGGCGATCCGAGAATAGAAGAACAGCTAGAACAAAGCCTGTATCACCAACTGAAAAATGATCTGGAACTGTTAGATGGAGTTGGGCCAGAGCTAGATTTACAGTTGATACACGAAGGCAAAATGACGCCTGTGTTCTTTGGTAGCGCCATGACTAACTTTGGGGTAGAGTTATTCCTTAAATACTTCCTCGACTATGCCCTCAAACCCGGTTCTCACTACAGCAGTCTTGGCGAAGTTGCTCCTACATACCCGGAATTTTCGGGGTTTGTCTTCAAACTGCAAGCGAATATGGACCCGAAACACCGCGATCGCGTCGCATTTATCCGGGTTTGCACTGGTAAGTTTGAAAAAGATATGATGGTGAATCACGCCCGCATCGGTAAACTCATCCGTCTGTCTCGCCCGCAAAAACTCTTTGCCCAAGAGCGAGAATCTATTGATGTGGCTTATCCTGGCGATGTGATCGGTTTGAACAATCCCGGTGTTTTTGCGATCGGGGATACAATTTACACGGGACAAAAGCTGGAATATGAGGGAATTCCGTATTTTTCGCCGGAACTGTTTGCATCTCTGAGGAATCCCAACCCCTCGAAGTCTAAACAATTCCAAAAAGGCATTGCGGAATTGCGAGAAGAAGGTGCTGTGCAAATTATGTATTCAACTGATGAAGCCAAGCGCGATCCAATTTTGGCGGCGGTGGGTCAGTTGCAATTCGAGGTAGTGCAATTTCGCTTACAAAACGAGTATGGTGTAGAAACCATATTAGAGTTATTGCCCTATAGTGTCGCCCGTTGGGTTGAAGGTGGTTGGGAAGCATTAGAAAAAGTGGGACGGATATTCAATACCACTACAGTTAAAGACAGTATGGAACGGCCAGTGCTGCTATTCCGCAATGAATGGAATTGTCAACAGTTGCTGGGCGACCATCCAGAGTTAAAATTAAGCGCGATCGCTCCAGTATTTTCTAGTCAACAACCAGTGAAGGAATGAAGAAGAATACAGAATACAGAATTCTGAATTAGTCCTACAAAAGAGCCAACTGAATTCTGATTCCTGACTTCTGAATTCAATCTTTATCATTCACTTGACAAGCAAAACTTGAGCGCGGTTGATTTCCACGGCATCCGAGGTTCGCGCTTTTGCACAAACGTGGATCATATAGAAGAGATTGGAGTGCCAGAATTTGTATGCCTTCACATGCCAAACCGTCTTTGGAGGCTGGTTTAGTTGCCCTCAAGCAGGGGAATTACCAAACAGCGATCGCTCAACTAGAACCTGTTGCTAGTAGCCAAAGTAATGGTACTGCTAGCTTACAAGCCCAGGTTGGTTTAGTGATGGCTTATGCTCGCACTGGCGAAGTTCCCAAAGCGATCGCTATTTCCCAGAATCTCATTGAGAGTAACAATCCGCAAGTTCAAGAGTGGGCAACACGCGCTCTCGAACACCTGACAAAACGTAAAAAACGCGATCAAGAATCAAAAAATGTCGAAACTGGATTTGTTGCTTTTGCTAATTCAACTCCAGATTCTCCCCCAGTTACCCCCGCGGAAACTCCTACATTAGAGGAAAAGCCAGAAGATCAAGTAATAGAAACCAAGAGCGACAATACCCCGCCGATGGTGCCACTAGGTAGACTCAAATCTACAGTAACAACACCACCACCGCCACCACCATCGGCTGTCCCTCTAAGCGGTTTCATGGGTTCTGTTACCCGCACCCAAGCTAAATTATTTGGTGTCATTTATTGGCGGCAAGCACAACGCGCCAAAGCATGGCAACCCTTACGTAAACCGAAATTAATTCCCTTGCGGTTGCTGACAGCAGGAACATTCATTGCCCTGTTTTGGGTGATTCGGGAAATCTTCAAGTTAGCATTTGGATTCATCAACCAGACTTTAGTTAAACTACCCTATCTGGAGCCGTTACAGCTTTTATACCGCGATCCTACTAAATTCTTGCTAATAGCATTGGTGATTCTGATCGCAGTATCACCTTGGTTGCTGGATCTGCTACTGGCGAACTTGTATGGTCAGCGAGAATTTAGCAAAGATGTATTGAATGCCCATAGCCGCGAAGCCGTCCGGGTGCTACAACGTTGTTGCCAACAGCGGCACTGGCCGTTACCCAAACTGCGGATTTTACCAATGGCTGCACCAATTATCCTGACTTATGGTAGCTTACCACGTAATGCCAGGATTGTTGTGAGTCAGGGGTTATTAGAGCAACTGGCAGATGATGAAATTGCAATTATCTACGCTACGCAGCTAGGGCATATTGCTCACTGGGATTTTGCTGTGATGTCTTTGTTGCTGCTGGTGACACTACCAATTTATAAGCTATATCAGCAAGTGTCGCAGTGGGGAGACAAAATATCAGGGATTTGGCGCTGGCCGCTGACAATTCTGGCGAGTCTCGTTTATGGAGTTTGGTGTTTGCTGACTGGGACTGCATTGTGGTTGTCGCGGTTGCGGCTTTATTATAGCGATCGCGTCGCCTCTGAAATTACTGGTAATCCCAATGCCCTGATTCGCGCTTTACTCAAAATCGCCATTGGCATTGCAGCTGATATCCAAAAACAGGAAGAGACCAGTTGGCAGCTAGAAAGCTTAAATTTCTTGATACCAGTTAGCCACCTACAAAGCCTTTCTTTGGGCACTATTGCCAGTAATTTATCCTTTGAATCATTTTTGAAGTGGGATACTGCCAATCCCTATCGCCGATGGTTTACGATTAATAATAGTCATCCTTTAATGGGCGATCGCATCGAACGCCTCTGCCAAATAGCCCGTCACTGGCATCTAGACACCGAACTACATTTTGCAAGCGAACCATCAAAGGTTAAGCGTCAGTCTTTTTTATTACACATCGCCCCCTGGCTGGGAATTCCTCTAGGGGTTCTGTTTGCAGCTTTAGTCTGGTTAACCTGGCAACTAGCATTCGCACTCAAGTTTTTAAATCTAAAGTGGATATATGAAGATTGGTCTTTCATTACAGGCTGCCTTCTGATTGGCTTTAGCATTGGTACAGTGATGCGGATTAATTCTTTTTTCCCCGATATTAAACCTGTCACTGTGCAAACTGACGACTACTTACCCAACCTGTTAGCTGACCCTTCTGCTCTACCAATTGATAGCGTCAGCGTGCGTCTTGTAGGTAAATTATTAGGTCGTCAAGGCAGTAGCAATTCCCTAGCGCAAGATTTAATCCTCCAATCCAGCGCAGGTTTAGTGAAATTACACCACATTTCTTGGCTAGGACAGTCAGTCAATCACCAGGATCTAATCGGGCGGCAAATTATCGTCACAGGTTGGTTCCGGCGAGGAGCAACACCTTGGATCGATATCCAAACCCTGGAAACCCAAAGTGGAAAAACCATTCATAGCCCGCATCCTATTTGGTCTACTTTTTTGGCAGTTGCAGCACAGGCTTGGGGCGCATATGTTTTTCTCACTGGTTAGTCATTGGTCATTAGCAAAAGACAAAGGACAAATTGGAATGTAAAGAAAAGTTGCAGGTTTTCTTTGAAAGTGTTACATTTATTTACACGAACAATAGCAGCCGATATAACTCAGTACTACAACTTAGTTGTGAAATCGGATGCTTTTCCCCCGCTCCATACCTTTTTATCCTCCCAACACAGCAGGAAATTAACCAGCCAATGGCTGGTTTTTGTTTCAAAATATGCTCACTTGAATAAAAAATGTGTTTTATGTTACGATGCAACAATACTAATGTCGGAAATGTATGCGCTAAACTAGCTACGTAGAAAATACCGTGGTAATGTAAGGAATGGTATTTGATTCTGCGAAAAAGGCATGGAAGAAAGCGTGTACTTTAGCAGGCAATAGGCTATTAAATTTACAATTCTTAGAATTAAGGTGTTATTAGCTCACCATAGTGTGGGCCTTTGGATTAAACAAGCTTGATCCCGACGAAAAACTGTATTGTTGTATAGGTTAACAGTTTCGAGCAAAAAAAATTGGTTGATGGCAGTCTTGGTCAATAGCATCTATTTAAAAGCCAAAGCCAAGTTATTGTTTTCTTACCTTGCCATGTTCATTCAACTCTGGAGGTATAGTTCATGTCCATTCGCCTATATATAGGTAATTTGCCTAAAGAAGAAATAGATCGTCAGGATCTGCAAGCAGTTTTTGCAGCAGAAGGTGATGCTGTAACTACTAAATTAATTAAAGACCGTAAAACTGGCAAATGCCGTGGTTTCGGTTTTCTGACAGTTAACAACGACGAACAAGCTGACGAAATTATTGAAAAATATAATGGTCAGATGTTCAAAGACACTCCCATTAAGCTAGAGAAAGCATTACCTCGGACAAAGGGTGAAGAGGGCGACGAGCAAGCTCCCAAACCAGTTACTGCTGCTAGTAGTACCCCCACTCCTATGCCTACTAGAGAAGGTAGCCGCCGCGAGAAAAGCTCTAAGAAGCCTCGTCGTGGCGGCGGTGGCGGTGGAGGTTCTCGTGAAAACAGCACTACAACAACCGATTCAGACGCTATTCGTCCAGATCCACGTTGGGCTTCGGAATTAGAAAAGCTGAAGCAGATGCTAGCTGCACAAACTACGAATTAATCCCTAAGGGAGAGAAATTAAAAATTAAAAATCAGAATTTTTTTTTGATTTTTAATTTTTAATTGTTGATTATTACCTAGCTACTTAGTTAAAAGCTAATTACATCTGATTTTGCCATACCCCATACTTACGTAATAGCAATAAGTCTATACTGATACAACCGTAACTCCTTTAGAGTTGCTGTTAAAGCCTACCTATAAAAAAATTAAGTTTTTGTAATTAGACGCATCAAAAAAACTGACGAAGATGAATGCGATGTCTAGGTTGGGCTGCGCCTACGCAGTAATTATCTGGATTTGATAAATTATATTCAGTAGTGGCAAGCTTCATAATGCCAAGTCAACCGGAGGCGCGTAGGCGTAGCCTGCACTTCTCTGCGAGACGCTGCGCTCAGTGACCGCCGTAGGCATCGCTCTAAAGATAATCTACACTCAAAGTGGTACCGATCGTTTTCAGCTTCTGTTATGTCCTCAACTCTAGATTCTTTGCCACCTGCGCTCGCTAAAATTGTCCAGCGCTTTCAACGCGCTTCCGAACCGAAGCGGCGCTACGAACAGCTAATCTGGTATGCTCAGAAGCTCAAGGAGTTCCCAGAAGCTGATAAATTACCTGAAAATAAAGTTCCTGGTTGCGTATCTCAAGTTTATATCACAGCAACCTTGGATGATGGTAAGGTTGTGTTTCAGGGCGATTCCGATTCTCAGTTAACTAAAGGATTAGTAGGGCTTCTGGTTGAAGGATTACATGGACTAACGCCAACTGAGATTGTCCAACTTACCCCAGATTTTATTCAAGAAACAGGTTTAAATGTTAGCCTGACACCTTCCCGTGCTAATGGATTTTACAATATTTTTAAAACCATGCAAAAAAAAGCATTGGAATGTAAGTTAGATTTGCCTAGCTAAACTTGGTCATTTGTCATTAGTCATTGGTCATTGGTCATTTGCAAAGGACAACTGACAAATGACAAAAAACGTACAATTACCAAAATTTAGTCTTATGTCAACCAATTTATTATCTACTCCTGCTGCTGTTGGCTTTGGTGGAGTAGTTCAAGAATATCTCTGGAATTGGGAAAATCAGCAATTGCGCGTTGTTTATGAAACCCTTGGTAAAGGTTCACCGCTATTGCTTCTACCATCTTTCAGCAGTGTTTCAACTCGCTTAGAAATGGGTGAACTTGCCAGGTTACTAGCTCCCAATTTTCAAGTTGTAGCCGTAGACTGGCCAGGTTTTGGTGAATCTTCTCGCCCTAGCTTGAATTACCGACCAGAAATATATCAGCACTTTCTGGAAGATTTTGTCAAAGCTATTTTTAATACTCCCATTACTGTGGTAGCGGCTGGCCATACTGCTAGTTATGTTTTACAATTAGCTGTCAAACAACCTGCTACTTTCTCAAGAATTTTATTGTTAGCTCCTACTTGGCGTGGGCCTTTGCCGACAATGGGGGCAAGTCAGCAAATAGCTGGCTTTGTGAGAGAATTGGTGCGATCGCCTATACTTGGTCAAGCTCTCTACAAACTCAACACTACCCCATCCTTCTTAAGTTTGATGTATCGCCGTCATGTATTTACTGACGCGGCTAAAATTACACCCAGTTTCATCGAGAAGAAATGGCAAACGACTCAACAACCAGGAGCGCGATTTGCATCTGCTGCCTTTGTAACTGGTAATCTCGATGCTGTACACGAACAATCTGATTTTCTGGGACTTGTGCAGTCTTTAACCGTACCGCTCATGGTAGTAGTTGGGGAATCTAGCCCCCCCAAATCACGAGAAGAAATGAACGCTTTGGTAGCCTTACCAGGAGTGAGAAGCGTTGTTATCCCTGGTTCTCTGGGACTACATGAAGAATACCCAGCAGTTGTTTTAGAAGCAGTTCAAGATTTTTTGTTCTCTCCAGAAAATTAAATCCTCGCACCAAGACGCAAAGAATCGTTTTGCATCTTGGTGCGAGATTAGATTAGTTCAAGCTACTGCGAGTAAGTTTTTGCAAGCGAGACAGAGAAAGCGCTAGTAAACCGACTATACCAAGACCAAGAACAGTTGATGACTCAGGCACTGCCTTGACTTCAAAATCAAAATTGAAAGTGCCAGACTCTTTAAAGGGAATACGGTGATTATCAGTGCCTAAATCCACTAATTTGAATGATGCAGAATAACTTCCCAGTGGTGCAGCAGCATCAGTCCAAAAAGTAGGGGTGAACGAAAAATTATCACCACTGCCGATTGTGTAAAGATCACCGACTGACTTGACAATATCAACGCCTGCTGAATCGCCAATATTCAATCCATTACTAATTGACGCTAATTGTAAACCAATATTTGCACCCTCAAGAGACGACTGCCAACGACCATTAGAGCTATTAAACAAATACTGGTTGTCTAATTCTTTTGAAGTTTTTAGAGACGCTATAGGTTCTATTGTCAGATTGCTATATTCCTTATCTGTTGCAGTACTAATCAAACGACCAGTATACAACCCTGTGCCAGGTAATAATGTTAGCGGCGGTTGTTCTGAGTATGACTCAGGAATTCGGTTATTTGTATTGGTTGGGTTAATGGTTGGGTTATCTAATGACCCTGAGTAGCTATAAGCACCAATGCCGTGGAAATGGCTAGATTCCGGCGTGTCTTCATTCCTGTGTGCAAACAGAAGGGTCAAACGATTATAGTTAGGGTTCTCCAAACCTGCGTATGTCCCTGTAGAGAGAGCCTCCAAACCATCTAACCCAATATAAAAGCCCGTTTCTTCTGAATGATTATGAGTATCATCTGCTTGTGCGGGTGTCAAAGCGGTAGATAAAACCAACGGTGCAACGATAAAAAAGCTTATTGCAATAGACGCAGATGCTTGTCCTGCTTGAGTTAATTGCTTTCTCAAGTCGGTAGTGTTTTTTGAAACCACCACGCTACTCCATCAAAGTATAATTTTTTTGCCTGAGATAATGATTATCATTTTAGTAGTCAGATTGTCAAGGTATTAACCTGCGACTTACCGCAGGGTGTTGGCTTGTATGCAATATTGCCAGCCAACTTTTGAATATCTATTACTTATTACAGATGCATAAAAATAAAATGTTTGTTCATTAAACTATGTAATGATTTTGCTGAAACTCAAAATAACAGCAAGTTCGCACAAAAATATAAAAAGATTTATCATGGGCGATAATGATTATCCATAAGGTGAGACAAGAGGAATTCAGAGTATGGTGGCTGACGTAATCAACAATTCAGTTCCCGTTACTGTTCTTACAGGCTATTTGGGAGCAGGTAAAACGACTCTACTCAATCACATCCTCACCTACGAACACGGCAAAAAAGTTGCTGTGATTGTTAATGAATTTGGGGAAGTGGGTATTGATAATCAATTGATTATCGATGCAGATGAAGAAATATTTGAAATGAATAATGGCTGTATCTGTTGCACAGTGCGCGGCGATTTAATTCGCATCATTGGCAATTTGATGAAGCGGCGCGATAAATTTGACCATTTAGTAATTGAAACGACTGGATTAGCCGATCCTGCACCAGTGATTCAAACATTTTTTGTTGATGAAGATTTGCAAAGTCAATTGTCTTTAGATGCGGTGGTGACAGTCGTAGATGCCAAGCACATCTCGCAGCACTGGGATGCAGACGAAGCACAAGAACAGATTGCTTTTGCCGATGTAATTTTACTTAATAAAACAGATTTGGTAGCGCCAGAAGAGTTGAATGAATTGGAGAAACGGATTCGGGCGATGAATGCGATCGCAAAAATCTACCGTACCCAAAATTCTGAACTAGGAATGGATGCTTTATTAGGTGTAAAAGCCTTTGATTTAGATCGTGCATTAGAAATTGATCCAGATTTCTTAGGCGAAGATGCCCACGTACACGATGAAAGCGTCTTTTCTGTGGCTTTAGTAGAAGCAGGTGCAGTGGATGGAGAAAAATTAAACACTTGGCTTTCGGAGTTACTTCGTACCCAAGGGCCAGATATCTTTCGGATGAAAGGCATTTTAAATATTGCTGGAGAAGATAATCGATTTGTATTCCAAGGAGTACACATGATATTTGATGGCAAACCCGATCGCCCCTGGAAAGCAAGCGAAACCCCCAAAAACGAACTAGTATTCATCGGTCGCAACCTTGATGCAGCGCAACTCAAGCAAGATTTTCTCGCTTGTCTAGCTTAAATAGGGAGTGGGGAGTAGGGAGTAGGGAATTTACCATTCTCCATTCTCCATTCCCTATTCCCCATTCCCCATTCCCCACTCCCCCTTTACAAATATGAACTCAACAACCAGCAAATCTAAGGAATTTGAACAACACTATTCGGGGACACTTTCAGATTATGTAACTGCGATCGCTTGGTCGCCACAAGGTAAAACTTTAGCAGCAACTTCTGCCGCCGGGGAAGTAGTTTTGTGGAATAATGGCGAACTTACAAGTTTACAAACTGGTAACGGTAAATCAGTAGACTGTCTAGCTTTTTCACCAGATGGAAAATTTTTAGCCGTTGGTGGACAAGATGGACAAGTGAAAATTTGGCAGAATACTGAATTAATCGCCACCTTGGAAAATGCCCCCGCATGGGTTGACAAGCTAGCTTGGAATTACACCAGTAACCAACTAGCTTTTAGTTTGGGGCGTTACGTCCAAGTTTGGGATGCAGATACTCGTGAAATTGTCGTGACGCTGAATTTTGAAAACTCGTCAGTTTTGGCCATTGATTGGCGCATTGATGGGCAATACCTAGCCATTAGTGGTTACAAGGGAGTCAAAATTTGGCACAGTCAAAACTGGGATGAAGAACCATATAACCTAGATATGACTACTGTCAGCGTAGCGATGGCTTGGTCGCCCGATGGCAAATTCCTGGCTTCTGGCAACATGGATCGTAGTGTCACCGTTTTGGAATGGAACAACCCCGATCCTTGGGTAATGCGCGGCTTCCCTGGTAAAATTCGCCAATTGGCATGGTCAGAAGCTACTACGAAACTAGGTGCGCCAATACTGGCATCTTCTAGCGTTGAAGGTATTGTGGTGTGGGAAAAGCTAGAGGATGATTCTTTAGGTTGGGAAGCGCGAGTATTAACAAATCATGTGGGTGTGATTAATGCGATCGCCTTTGCACCTAAAAGCTTCCTTCTCGCTTCTGCTGCTGCTGATGGCTGGTTGTGTTTGTGGAACAAAGCCAAGGAGGTATCCCAAATTATCACAGGTGTCTCAGCAGGATTTTCCACTTTAGCTTGGCATCCCCAAGGGAAGTTACTGGCCGCAGGCGGTGAGAATGGCGAATTACTTGTATGGTCAAAGGTTTTGCGAGGTCAAGGATTCGGGCGTAGTTAAGCAATACTCAAGTAATTAAATGTTGAACCTCGGCAATTTATTGGCTATGCTGTATCAGCAAAGGTATCTTTGTGTAAATTATGAACATAGTCAAACTGATTTTACTTGCTTGTCCTACATTTCTGGTATCCATGTTGCTGATAGTCAATCCAGCACACGCATCCAGCCTGAAATCTGCTTATGCTACCCAAATTATGACGGTAGTTTCTACACAACAAATTCCCGATCTGGCAACACCATACTTGATTCAAACATCTAATCCGATTATTGATCAACTTGGTTGCAATTGTGCCAACTGTGTTCAGTCTAAATTTCAGTCATTACAAGGCAAGCTGCCATCCGTCGGTTTTTAATAAACTTAGGAGTTATAAATATTATCGGGGCACAGCATTGCTGTGCCCTTATTAATTTTATAAGCTTTTTGTACGTAAGTATCGCACTGGTTGCAGCATAATTATTGATGATATTTGCTAAAAGTCACGCCTGAAAAACGAAGTAGGAAAGTTGTTAAGTGAATCCCTGGATACTGAGAAAGCTGCTGGTAAAGTAGTAAGGTTGGTGCGATCGCCATCTGCACCCAAGCTGTTAAGCTCTTGTTAAAAGAGCTAGTCCGGGGATTAGAAAACTTGCTAGAGTGAACAGAGTTAGCCTTAATGTCTAATCCCCAAAACCTATACATCTCATGGATTTTGCTAATATTGCATCCCAGCTAAACGCTGGAACGATTTTGCCAGAGGGGATTGTTATTCTCACCCTCTTGGGGGTTTTGATTGTTGATTTGATTTTGGGGCGTACATCCGCACGCTGGATTGGATATCTAGCGATCGCAGGTTTATTTGCTTCGATTGTCGCCCTCTATTTTCAATGGGACTCTCCTAATCCCATCGGTTTTACCGGTAGCTTTAACAGTGATGACCTGAGTATCGTCTTTCGCGGTATTATTGCCTTGTCTGCGATCGCCACTATACTGATGTCAATTCGCTACGTTGAGCAGAGCGGCACTGCTTTAGCCGAATTCATCGCTATTTTGCTGAGTGCTACTCTAGGAGGGATGTTTTTATCCGGGGCTAGTGAGTTGGTGATGATTTTCATCTCCCTAGAAACCCTGAGTATCTCCTCTTACTTGTTGACAGGTTATACTAAGCGTGACCCCCGCTCCAATGAAGCGGCGCTGAAATACTTGTTAATTGGAGCTTCCAGTACAGCAATATTTTTGTACGGTGTATCCCTGCTGTATGGACTATCTGGAGGACAAACCGAACTAAGTGCGATCGCTAATGGCATTGCCACAGCAAAAGTGGGACAATCTTTAGGTTTAGTGATTGCCCTGGTATTTGCGATCGCGGGTATTGGCTTCAAAATCTCCGCTGCACCCTTCCACCAGTGGACACCAGACGTTTATGAAGGCGCTCCCACCCCAGTCATAGCCTTTTTATCTGTCGGTTCCAAAGCAGCTGGGTTTGCCCTAGCCATCCGCTTGCTGACAACAGCCTTCCCTCTTGTTGCTGACGAGTGGAGGTTTGTCTTCACAGCTCTAGCCGTTCTCAGCATGATTTTGGGTAATGTAGTTGCCCTAGCTCAAACCAGCATGAAACGGATGCTAGCTTATTCATCCATTGCCCAAGCTGGGTTTGTGATGATTGGCTTGATTGCTGGTACACAGGCGGGCTATGCCAGTATGATATTTTACCTACTGGTTTATCTGTTCATGAACCTGTGCGGCTTTACCTGCATCATCCTGTTCTCATTGCGGACAGGAACCGACCAGATTGCCGAATACTCTGGTTTATATCAAAAAGACCCACTCCTAACACTGGCATTGAGTATTTCCCTGCTTTCCTTGGGTGGTATTCCACCATTGGCAGGATTTTTCGGCAAGATTTACTTATTTTGGGCTGGTTGGCAAGCAGGACTTTATTGGTTAGTCTTGCTGGGCTTAGTTACCAGCGTCGTCTCCATCTATTACTACATTCGCGTAGTTAAGATGATGGTAGTCAAAGAACCCCATGAAATGTCGGACGCGGTGAAGAATTATCCCCAAGTGCGTTGGGATTTGCCTGGGCTAAGACCTTTGCAAGTCGGGTTGGTAGTAACATTAATTGCCACTACAGTAGCAGGGATTTTGTCAAATCCACTGTTTACTTTGGCTAATAATTCCATCTCCAATACCCCATTTTTGCAAGCAACAATCAACACTAATATAAAAGCACAAAATCTAGTGCTTTTGCAAAAGTTAGATTCGGTTAATCAGTCTCAACCTTCAGTTGATTCTACTGCTAAGATTTAACCGATTCTCAACCAAACTTTGTACTAAAATACATGCCTGTTTGCTAATTAGCAGACAGGCATCTCTTTTAACTTAACTTGAGTTGCTTTTATTTCTCATGAATGGGAATGGTGATTATAAACTCAGAACCTTTTCCTAACACAGAATTTACTTTCAAAGTTCCTTTATGTCTTTGGACAATTATTTGATAGGCGATTGATAATCCTAATCCTGTTCCTTTGCCCACAGGTTTGGTTGTGAATAAGTGGTCAAACATTTTTTGCTGAACATCAGCCGATATTCCCACACCATTATCTTGAATCCGAATCGTTGCGTGATTTGTATCTTTAGTTAGACCAGTACGAATTGTAATTTGGTTAGTATTTTCCTTAATTTGATCAAAACTCAGCCCAAAGTTGGACTCCTCTAAAGCATCAATGGCATTTGCCAATAAATTCATAAATACCTGATTCAGTTGTCCTGGAAAGCATTCTAGTAAAGGGAACTCGCCGTAATCTTGAACTACTTGAATCGCAGGACGAATCTTATTTGCTTTCAGGCGGTGCTTGAGAATAAGGAGAGTGTTGTTAATACATTCATGAAGGTCAAAGAAAACTTTTTGTTCGGTATCCGCTCTAGAGAAAGTTCGTAAGCTGTTGCTAATATTACAAATGCGATCTGTACCTTCTTTCATCGAGGAAATCAGTTTAGGTAGATCCTCGCGCATATATTCCAGGTCAATTACTTGGATTGTTTCTTGAATTTCCTGAGATGCTTTGGGATAAGTCTGCTGATAAAGATTAATGAGATGTAATAAATTCTCAATATACTCTTGAGCCGGAGTCAGATTACCTGCTATAAAACCAACTGGATTGTTAATTTCATGAGCTACATCTGCAACAAGACTTCCCAAGGTAGACATCTTATTTTGCATTATTTGAAGATTAAGAAGCATCATTTCTAGTTCATGGCTTCTTTGTTGCAAGTTGTTTTGATATTCCTTTAATTCATCAATTACTGTCCTAAGCAAACATTCTTTTTTTTTATTTATATCTTCAAGCTTTATTCGATCTGACTCAGAACGTTCCAATTGCTTTTGGATAATTCTATTTTCTTTTTTTAGTTTTTTAATTTCTTGTTGATAATCCACAATTTCCATTAGCTTTTACCGATTTCCCAAAATTAAAGTTACAAAAGTTTCATTGTGAAATTGTGTCTGGCTAGTTGGATTTATAGGAGCAATCTCTCCATTAGAATAAAATCCACAAGCAGGTAAATAGTCAAGAAGGCAAAGTTTCGTATTCTGGTACTCTTCTTGCGCCCTAGTACCAAGTATTTGCCGACGAGCTACACATGAAAAGAACAAAACAGCACTTGGCTCTGCACCTGGATAATTATCTAAGGCATTCATGAATGATGCTTTGGAAGCTGCTAAAATATCTTCATGACATGCTTCTGAAATTTGAATAAATGCTTGCTCAGGAATATCTCCAAAAAAAGTTATGCTACCAGATTCCTGATTGTAAGCAATAGGTGCTCTTATATAAAAACTTTCTCTATTTTGATCATCAAAGACTGCTAGCGGATATTCCATTGAAGGGGGAAGCAAACCTAAATAATGGTGATAAAAATCTAAAGCTGGCTTACCATCTATTTCATAAACTATGTTCTTATCTACCTTAGTCACTTTGCTTATTTGGCCGATGGGATGCCAACCACTTGCAACACCGTGGGAAAACAATATTGTCCCAGAAAAAAGCAGAATTGGTACAGAATCACTTAATACTTCTGTTTGAAAAAATTGATATGTATTTTGATATCTGGACTGATCGGCTGCCAAACCACCGAATATCGGCACATGTTGACCAAGAGCTAGCTTTAAGCCATTCAATATAGATACACCACTAGTTGTGAGGCTCTCTGGGTGAGTTAAACATAGCTTTGGGGCTGCGGTACTTTTTGATTTTGCTTGCTCTACAGCTTGCTTAGTTGCAGTAATTGAATCACCTGAAACTTGGCGTCCAACTCCTGCATGAATTTCAACTTCATCTGAGCAAAATAACATTAAGGTGATTGAGTCCTGCTGAAAATCTAAGACTGAAGAAATTTCTCCATCTGTTGTTCCACCAATCAACTCAATCCCCGGAAAAGCCTGATGAATTTGCTGCAAAATGAGAGAATGTTCAAAATCAATTGCAGCAAAAAGAATTCCAGCTTTTGGTATATCTCCTGCAAGAAAACTAACACATTGCTGAATAACTTCTTCAACTGCTGATAGAGAATCTGGATCGTTACTGTGCCCTACTACTGCCTTAAACATAAATTTATTTATATAAAGAATTATTTTTTATACGATTTTTAATTAAATAGGAAGCTTAATGATAAATTCTGAACCTTGTCCGGGTGCTGAATTTACCTCAAGAGTTCCTCCATGTTTTTCGACAACAATTTGACGGGCAATTGATAATCCTAATCCTGTACCTTGACCCACAGGCTTGGTGGTGAATAAATAATCAAAGATTTTTTGCTGCACATCAGCCGACATTCCCACCCCATTATCTTTAATGCAAATCAAAATCTGATTTCTGTTTTCAGTGAGGCTAGTCTGAATTAAAACTTGATTGGGATTTGCTTCAATTTCAATATAAGTGCGTCCTATATTAGACTCTTCTAAAGCATCAATAGCATTAGCTAATAAATTCATAAATACCTGATTTAGTTGTCCGATAAAACATTCTAATTCTGGTAAATTATCGTAATCTCTAATTACCTGAATATCGGGACGATCCTCGGATGCTTTTAAGCGGTGTTTGAGAATCATAATTGTACTATCGATGCCATCATGAATGTTGCAAGAAACTTTGCGATCGCTATCTGCGCGAGAAAAAATTCTCAAACTAGTACTAATGTTACGAATGCGCTGAACGCCCTGTTTCATTGAGAAAATTAAATCAGGAAGATCGGCAAGCATATACTTCAAATCTATTGCTGCAATTTCCTCTTGAATCTCTTGAACCGGATTGGGATAATGCTGCTGATAGAGGTTAATGATGTTAACCATATCTTGGAAATATGCCGAAGCGTGTCCGAGATTGCCATGAATAAAACCAACTGGATTATTAATTTCATGAGCCACTCCTGCTACTAATTGACCAAGGGCAGACATTTTTTCTGTCTGTACAAGCTGAAGTTGAGACTCTTGTAGGTCTTTTAATGCTCTAGACAATGCTACTGTCCTTTCTTCAACTCGTTTTTCTAAAGTCTTGGTGAGGTTTCGTAATTCAAGATGGGTTTTAATTCTAGCTAATAATTCTTCTTCATGAAAAGGCTTAGTAATGTAATCAACTGCACCTATATTTAGACCTTTTACCTTACTATCAGTATCAGAATTGGCTGTCATGAAAATTACTGGTATATCACAAGTAGCTGAATTCCCTTTCAGCCTTTTGCAGGTTTCAAATCCGTCTATTCCCGGCATCATGACATCTAATAAAATTAAATCCGGTAATATATATTCAGCCTGTTTAACTGCCCTTTCTCCATCACTTTCTGTAGTAACGTTAAAGCCTACATTAGTTAATATTTCTAAGACAATTTCTAAATTAGTAGTAGTATCATCAACTACTAAAATTAAACTATCTTCTGCTACATAATGCATTTGTATCTCTGGCTTATAATTCATGTACTTAACTTAATTTGACTCCTTGTTAGTTGTTCACTATTAGCCCTGCGATCGCAGCTAAGTCACCTCTATTTTGTTGGCAGAGTGATTGACAAATTCCTCGTCTGACAATCCTATAGTTCCCAAAAACTCTGATAACAGCAACATTCTCACACTAATTTTTTGTATGCGTAGGCGTAGCCCGCACTTCTCTACGAGAGGCTGCGCCCTAAGCGTAGCTATGCCGCAGGCTTTACGACAAAGCTCAGTGACCACCGCAGGCATCGCCCCAGCTTATACTTTTACTAAAGTTGAACATCCCCTCTCGTCAAGGCGATCGCTCTGAAATTAGCCATTATTACCCTTGCCTTTTTATAAAATTAGCGCTAAGTAGAAAAATATTTTTGATGCCCTAAATTAATTTTTTCAATTAGTCAACAGTGTTTATCAGGAGCCTACTTAAATATAATATTCTCTGATAAAAATTTTATAAAAAAAATATAATTCCAGATAATTACGGTTATTTTTTTTAAAAAAACATTGAACAATATTGAATAAGTTTGGAAATATTCATATAGATTTACACATTCCTAACAGTGACCTAAATATGATTTACACACTGCATAAATATGTGTTAATCCAGCGAGTCTTTTGCAAAAAATTTTCATAGTCTCTGTGTAAGTCTATTGAGTTCATTTTCCTATAAATCATGTTTGTTACTGATAATTAAGATATTTCTATGAAGGAACTACTTTCCTCTGATTTATACTGTCCCTTTTCATCTCACATCAATAAGTATGTTGATGTTTTAGAAGAGTGTTCTCTTGAATGGGTAACTCGCTTTAAGCTACTGGCAAATGAATCAGTTTATCGACGTTTCACCAAGTCAAATTTTTTCAAGCTAGTAGCAGGTGCTTATCCTTACTGCAATCTGGAAAAAATAAATATTGCCAGTGACTTGTTCAGTTGGTTGTTTATTTGGGACGACCAATGCGATATGTCAGATTTAGGCCAACAACCTGAAGCACTCAAGCTTTTTCACAAGAGATTTATTGAAGTATTAAACGGAGCAGAACTTACAAGCAACGATATACAACTTAGCTATGCTTTACGTGATTTACGACTACGGATGCTCCAAAAAGTGAGCATAAAATGGTTCCATCACTTTGTTTGTAGCTTTGAGGAATACTTCGCCGGATGTGTACAAGAAGCAAGTAACCGTGCACAGGAGATTATACCGGATATTGATACTTATATCAGAATACGGAACTTAAGTTCAGCAGGGGATCTCACCGTAGTACTGATTGAATTTTGTGATCAATTACTGATTCCTGATATTGTACGACAGCATGACATTTTCAAAAAAATTAAGGAGAAGACAATTAACATTCTTGCCTGGTGTAATGATATCTTCTCGTATTCTAGAGAAATGGCAAGTGGTGATGTTCACAATCTAGTTTTAGTATTGTACTATCAACAGCAACTGCCTCTAGAAGTAGCGATTAAGCGTGCAGTAGAAATCCATGATCAAGAGGTACGAGAACTGATCAACTTAGAAGTATCTCTGCCATCTTTTGGAGAAGAAGTAGATATTGAACTTGCAAAGTATATATCAGGAATGTATGCCTGGATACGTGGCAATCTTGATTGGTACTTTAATTCTGATCGCTACCAAACTATAGAAAGACTGGAGTTAATAGAAATTTTGGAGTTAGATAAATCTCAAAGCAATATGCAAGCACTTTCAAACATGAAAGTTCTACTACCATCCTAAGTAAAAAATATACCATTTCAGTGGCTATTTGCGATGATGCCCCCAACAACTTTTTTCACAATGGTGGTTGGGGGCATCTAGAATCTTACTGCTTTAAAGTTAATCAATATTACTTCAGATCCAACATATAAAAGTAACCAAATTTTAGTATGAAAAATCAAATACAACTACCTAATCTACTCAAAACCCCCTCCTTACTCCAAAAAATCCAGTGGGTTATAAACCCTGTTAGATTTATGGAAAATGCAGATCAACAATATCCCGACATTTTTACTGCTGAGGGAATTGGTTTTGGGGACAACGTGGTTTTTGTAAACCATCCCCAAGCAATCAAGGAAATTTTAACAAACGATAAAAAGAAGTTTTTTGCTGTTGCAGAAGCTAACAGAATTGCAAAACCCTTAGTAGGAGAATATTCAGTCTTTTTGCTAGAGGGTGATCTTCATAAACAGCGGCGACAATTAGTGATGCCTGCTTTTCATGGAGAGCAAATGCAAGGCTACGGTCAGCGGATTTGCAGTCTCACCGAAAAAGCTTTGAGTCAGTTACCACTAGAGCAGCCCTTCTTGGCGCGTAATTTAACACAGGAAATTTCATTGCAAATTATTTTACAAGTTATCTTCGGCTTGCATGAGGTAGAAAAACTCCAAAAATTTAATCATCTATTGCTACAAATGTTGAATCTTTTTCAGTCACCGCTCACTTCTAGTGTGTTCTTTTTCTCATTTTTGCAAAAAGATTTAGGAACTTGGAGTCCTTGGGGAAAATTTCTGCGCGATCGTGAACAAGTTGATATATTGATCTACGCTGAAATTAACGAACGTAGGCAGCAACCCGATACAAAACGCGTTGATATCCTATCCATGCTGATGTCAGCAAGGGATGATGCTGGCCAACCCATGACTGATCAAGAGTTACGCGATCATTTGATAACCCTGATAATTGCCGGTTATGAAACTACAGCATCAGCAATAGCTTGGGGATTATACTGGATTCACCAAAAGCCCCTAGTTCGTGAAAAGCTGCTTCAGGAACTTGATACCCTTGGTGATTTCCCAGATCCAATGAGCATTTATCGACTGCCGTACCTCACAGCTGTCTGTAATGAAACTTTGCGAATCCATCCTGTTCTTATGTTCTCGCTTCCCAGGGTAGTACAAGAACCTGTTGAACTCTTGGGACATCCTTTACAGCCTGGGACTTTACTGCTTCCCAGTATTTATCTTGTTCATCAGCGAGAGGATTTATATCCTCAGCCCAAGCAATTTAAACCAGAGCGCTTTGTTGAAAGCAAATTCTCTCACTATGAATTTCTGCCCTTTGGTGGTGGTGTCCGTCGTTGTATTGGCGAGGCTTTGGCTCTATTTCAAATGAAGCTAGTATTAGCAACCGTCTTGTCGCGCTATCAGTTAGCACTAGTTGATCGGCAGCCAGAGCGGCCTCAGCGTCGAGGTTTTACCCTTGCACCTGCTAATGGAGTCAAAATGGTAATTACAGGACAGAGTGCGCGTGAAAAGCCTCTAGTGAATATGACAACTACATCCGTTTTTTAGTAATCTCTCAGAACTATTTTAATAAAAATTATAAATCCAGTTTTTTACAAAAACTGGATTTATAGCACTCTTAAATTTGGGCTTGACAGATTACTAATCTAGCCGTCTAACTGTTGCATCGGTATCTCAATAGTAAACTCGGTCCCCTCTCCTGGTCTAGAATCACAGGTTAAACTACCTTTGTGTTTGTCCACGACAATCTGATAGCTAATCGATAACCCTAAACCAGTGCCACTTCCTACTGACTTGGTGGTAAAAAATGGGTCAAATATTTTCTGCTGTACCGCTTTTGACATACCAGAACCGTTATCAGCAATCCGAATTATCGCTGTATTAGAATCTGTTAGTTCAGTAAAGATGTGAATTTTTCCTACCCTATAAGAAGCCGATGACACTTCTATGTCCTTTGTTATTTGTTCTTTGTCATTTACCAATGATGTATAACCACTGATAAATGACTCTTCTAAAGCATCGATCGCATTACTCAAGATATTCATAAACACCTGATTGAGTTGACCAGGGTAACAAATAACTTCCGGTAATTTTCCGTATTCTTTGATGACTTCAATTTCAGGACAATTGCTCTTTTCTTTAAGTCGGTGCTGCAAAATCATTAAGGTATTGTCTATGCCTTCATGAACATCTACAGGCTTCATCTCAGATTCATCTAGGCGAGAAAAGTTGCGTAAGCCCAAAACAATATTCCGGATACGCGAACTCCCCACTTTCATGGAATCTAGAATCTTTGGCAAGTCTTCTGCTAGAAAATCTATATCAATCTCCTCAGCTTTATCCTTAATTAAAGGCGAGGGACGAGGATATTCCTGCTGATAAACAGCTACCAAATCCAGCAAGTCTTTAACATACTCACTAGCATGGCTAATATTGCCATGAATAAAGTTAATAGGATTATTGATTTCATGGGCAATTCCCGCCACCATTTGTCCCAAAGAAGACATTTTTTCACTTTGAATCAATTGGATCTGGGTACGTTGCAATTCCTGTAGGGTTTGTTGTAAGCAGCTATTTTTGTCGTTGAGTTCCTGCGTTCTTTCCTGGACTTTGTTCTCTAGCGTATGGTTGTATTCCTCTAAGCTTTCTTTAGCTTGTGCCAGATTTTTGTAGAGGATAGCATTCTCTAGAGATATTGCTGCTTGAGTGGTAACTAGTTTGAGGACTTCTACGCGATCGCGTGTAAATGCTCCGGTTGTCAGATTATTTTCTAGATAAAGAATCCCAATTAATTTACCTTGATTTATAAGAGGTATCGACAACAAGCTCTTAGGTTCTTCACTAAGAATGTAGCTATCACTTGCTAGAAAAGAAACAGCCTTTGCATCGTCAATAACCAAGATGTCTCTGGAGCGTTTAACGTAGTTAATTAAAGTAATAGGAACATCGTAGCTTGACTCAAGGCTAGTTGATGGAAACTCAGTGTAGGTATGCTCAAAATATGAACTTGAACAAACAGCTGTGACAGTTAATGCTAAGTTATCAGCTTCGCTCAAAATTAAAGCACATTTAGATGCTCCTGCATTCTCCATAACAACTTCCATCAAAGTAGAAAGCAGCCGCTCAAGCTCTATTTCCCCAGAGAGTGCTTGAGATGCTTTAATGAATGCGGCTAAATCCAGTGAGTCAGAAATACTTGTCTTCGAGCCAATAACAGTTTGTTGATTACTCAGGGTAGATAAAGATGATATAGATATGTTATTGAAAGAAGTGCTTTCATCGCTGGGATGGATACTTAGTTTTTCTTGCTGGAATATAGGAGTGAGTAATTGGGGATAGCGTTTTGCTAAATCGTCAACTTTGGCTTTAGCTCCCCAATTTACGTATCCATAGTAGGCATCAACTAAGTAGGTTTGGGCAATTTTTTGCTTGTCCCATTTTAGATAAAATTTAGCTGCAAGTTCTTGAGCTAAAGCTACTTCATTCTTATAGTCATGTTCTTGAGCTAGGGAGATAGCACGATCGTATTCTTCCATTGCTTCAAGATAGTTCCCTTTAACTCGATGCCTCTCTGCCTCCACCAAATAAAATTTATGCCAATTATTCATTGGAGCTTGATATGCCCAATATTGCATCTTTTCCTGATTAGCTTGCACCTTATCGAGAATGCACTTTTGCTCTGAATCAGGTGCGTCAGTGTATACCGCCAGTTTCGCCAGAGAATCGTAAAAATAGAAAAAAGGAACAACCAGTTGTCCTGTACCACTATCTAAATACTTTTCTGCCAGGGTGGCATTTTCAGCTGCTTGAGCGAACTGCTGAAACAAGTAGCATAAATGTAGTTTGTGGAAATATAGATATAAAAGTCCGATTCCATCCTTAGCTTCCAAGTGAAGCGGCAGCATTTTTTCTTCATCATAGGCTTCACCAATTAAACGACAAGGATCTTCTACAACACCGAGTAAATTTAAGACACTTTGTTGATAAATGCAATTCCAGTTATACGCTCTTTCTTGCTTGATTTGATTGAGAGCATTGCTGTAGCTTGCTATCTCACGTTCCAACCCTGTCAGTTCTCTACCTATGGAATAACAACTGAAGCAATAAAACTGAAGAGCTAAGGCTGCAAATTCTAAATCTCCTGTTTCCATTGCCAGAGAGTAAGCCTCCAGTACAGAATTTAATGTTTCCTTTGGATGCTCCTTCCAATGGCGGATACCTGCATGAAATACCTGCATGATTTTTGCTGCAACTTCTTTAGAATTGTACTTAGCCACTAAATTTAAGGCCAGTTTCCCAAAATCATAGCCAGACTGAATATCTCCCTTTTCGCTACAGAGGATCGTTCCGTAAAGAACGTATGCAAAGGCAGACAAGGGAGCATTGCCATATTTGAGCGATAAATTGATTTGTTTAAGAACAATCAGTGGAAAAAGTTCAGGAGTGACTGCATAGGCGAAAAAAAGTGCATTGGATAGAATCCGCATTACTACCAATGTTTGTTCTGCCGTCATTTCTGGCAGGTCAATTAAATCTTCAATACGCTTTCCATTTAAATTTGATGTTAATTCAGCGATCGCTAGCTGAATATCTGACTGGCTGGGCTTTTCAGGCAACTCAACTTCCAACAACTTTAGAACACTTAATGCAGTCCTGACAGATTCTAGTGCTTGGTTCTGCGCCCCATAGGCTTTAATTTTGACTTCATAAACTTTTACTTTATCCAGCAGTGTTTTCGCTCGTGCCAACACTACCTCTACTAATTGCTCCATTTGCCTAAAATCGCCAGCTAGATACGCCCCCTCTGCTGCTGCCTCATACAAAGCTAGGATTAGATTATATTTAGTCTCCCAACTATCATCTGCCAGCAGTTGGATGCCGGTAGTTAAATACTTCACCGCAGATGGATAAGCTGTTGATGCTAAAGCTTTACGTCCAGCAATTAGATTCATCTGGGCTAGTTCATCTCGTTTAGCTTGAGGGGAGATGAATTCTATTGCGACATTAAACTGATTGACAAGCTCAAAAATCTTTTCTTCCTGCTCTGCAACCGGAATATTGTTCAATAACAGCAGCCCAATTTTTAAGTGAATTGGTTTTTTTTGTTCTTCAGGAATCAAAAAATACGCGGCTTGCTGCACTCGGTCATGTACGAATTTATATTTAGGTAACTGTAAATTAGAACTTAGAAATTGTGTAGATTCTATTCCATGCTGATTAGTATTATCTTTAGAAAAAATATTATAATTTTCTGTTTGTGGTAAAACTAGCCCATCAAGCAACGCTTGCCACAAATCTGATGCTGTATCTACTACAGATTTTTCATTGACGATCGCAAGAGTTTTTAAGTCAAACTGATTCCCAATACAGGCAGCAAGTTTCATAACTTTTTGGGTATTTATTGGCAACTTCTCTATTTGAAGTGCGATAAATTCTACTACATCATCTGTAAGAGCTAATTCTTTTATTTTTGAAATATCATACTGCCAATGTCCAACATCAAAGTTTAATGATATTAGCCCGTCATCGTGTAAAGATTTAAGGAATTTAACGGAAAAGAAGGGGTTGCCTTTAGTTTTGGCAAATACCATCTGAGTGAGAGGAACAGCAACTAATTCGGGGCAATTAAGGCTATCAGCAATTAGATAATTTAAATCACCCTGATTTAATGGTGCTAGGGTGATCGTATTAATAGTTGCTCCTAATTTTTGAATCTCCTTTAGTGTTAAATAAAGCGGATGTGCCTTGGAAACTTCATTATCTCGATAGGAACCAATTAATAATAAACCTCCCTTTGGTTCACGCACCTCTTCTATTTCTTCTGAAATAGAAGACAATGTATTTTCACACATTAATAACTGAATTAATTTCAAAGATGCCGTATCTGCCCATTGCAAGTCATCTAGAAAGATCACCAAGGGATGTTCTTTTTTTGTAAAGATTTGGATGAATTTTTGAAACAATAAATTGAAACGATTTTGGGCAGCACTGCCAGAGAGTTCTGTAACCGGAGGTTGCTTGCCAATAATCTGTTCTAGTTCAGGAATTACATCAGTAATCACCTGAGCTTGTGTGCCAAATTCCCGCAGAATTTTGGCTTTCCATTGTTGAATTTGAGCATCAGTTTCTGAGAGTAATTGCCCGATTAAGTCCCGAAAAGCTTGCACCAATCCTGATAAGGGAATATCACGTTGAAACTGGTCAAATTTTCCTTTGATAAAATAACTACGCTGCCGCACAATAGGTTTATGCACTTCATTGACCACAGCAGTTTTGCCAATGCCAGAGAAACCCGCGACTAAGATCATTTCTGTTGTCCCTTCTGTCACACGCTTGAAAGCAGCGAGTAGGGTTTCAACTTCACTTTGGCGACCATAGAGTTTTTCAGGAATTACGAAACGGTCTGAGATGTCCCGATCGCCTAGTTTAAAGGGTAAAATATTTCCTGTTGCTTGCCACTGGCTTTGGCACACCTCCAAGTCATGCTTTAACCCCAAAGCACTCTGATAGCGGTCTTCGGCATTTTTTGCCATCAGTTTGCTGATAATGTCAGACAAAATTAGCGGAATACTCGAGTTAATCCGACTGGCTTGTAGCGGTTGCTTGGCAATGTGAGAGTAAACTAACTCCATCGGATCTTTAGTTGTGAAGGGTAACTGTCCGGTGAGGAGTTGAAAGAAGGTGACACCAAGAGAATAAAAATCAGTCCGATAGTCGATACCTCGGTTCATTCTTCCAGTTTGTTCTGGGGAAATGTAACCTAGGGTGCCTTCTAAGATGTTAGGATTCGTAACAAATTGAATTTCTCTCGGTAGCAGGGTAGCAATACTAAAATCGATGAGTTTTATTTCATTCGTGGTAGGGTTTATCAGGATGTTGGCAGGCTTGATGTCTTTGTGAATGATGCGATCGCGATGCAGTCCATCAAGGATAGAAGCAATTTTAATGGCAATGTGGAAAAACTCATCTAGGGAAAACCTGTTTTCATCCTTCGCCTTTTCCTCTAGCCGCCACTCTTGGAGAGAAATGCCGCCAAAATCTTCCATCACTAGGACGTAGCTGTTACGGCAGCTTTCTAAGCTATAGGTTTTGATTATCCCAGGAAGATCGAGGTTTTTGGTGATGATGTATTGATTGCGAAACTGGGCGATTTCCGCGAAGGTAGGATATTCATTCCGCATCAATTTGAGAACGACTGATTTTTGGTCTTGTTCTCTAATGCCCCGATAAACTAAGGTTTTACTGCCTGAGTAGATTTGCTCAGTGAGGCGATAGCCAGGAAACGCATATAATGTATCTAATACTACTGACATTGCAGACTATGCTCATAATTCTTCTTTCTATGACTTAGTATTCCCGTGCGAAGACTATCGTTATCATGAAATAATAATTTTTTGTTTAATATGTATTTAAAAATATAATTTTTTACTAAATATCTTAACTTGAACTATGTAATTCTGGAAAAAGTCAATTTTCATATAAAGGCATAGCTTGCCAAACCCACTCTTAGTAAAGCAAATTTCCCTGCTAAATATTTGCTCTTGTTGCTTTTTATTTGTGAAGTAGCTATCAAGTTGGGTTTTTAATATAGCAGACCAAACAACAAAAAAGCCTGCCGTTCTCCTTAGCTTAAGAGCAAACTGTGGCAGGTTTAGTGTGTTTGGGACTGCTTTGCTAGACTGTCAACCTCTTCTTTTGTGAAGACATTGCGCGATCAGGAAATTCAAAATTCAAAATTCATAGAGACGCGGATAATTGCTAGTTATTTTTCTAGTTTTTGAATTTTGTTGTCAACATAGGTTTTTTGAACTAACTATTTTTACCCGCTTTTAATCGGACACCCGTTATTAGAAACAAGGTATTTTTGGCTGCGATAATAATAATGAGCACAAATGCTACTTGATTTTTTGTTTAATAAAGGTCACAACCTGAGTTAACTGTTTCTTCAAGCCATCGATTTCAGCTTGCATTTTGACAATTTTCTCATTCAATGCATCAATTTCTGCGTTGGAAGCTCCTCCGGTGCTAGGAGTTGCGTTGCTTGCCGCCGTAGGCATCGCAGTATTTGTAACACTAGGGGCTGCTGCTGTAGTATTAGCTACACCAAGGGTTGCAACTGTGCCATTTTTGACGGCAACTGCTGCTCCTACTGTTACTAGTTCTGGGCGTGGTTGTTTCGCCTTGGCCATAGCTAACTTAATCGCGCCAATTAGTTGCTTCTGATCAAAAGGCTTGCCCAGAAATTCAAAGTATTCAAAGGGTTCTGTAATTTTCTCAGTCACCTCTTCCTTGCGACCAGACATGATCACCAAAGGAATTTTCCTTAACTCCGGATCGGCTTGAACTTTCTGGAAAACCTCCCAGCCACTCATTTTAGGCAACAGAAAATCCAGCATAATTAGGCTGAGTTTTTCCTGAAGAATAAAATTTAGTCCTTCCAAACCGTCTTTTGCTTCCAGTACCTCAAAATTGCCCGGAGGCAACATTTCTCGTACTTTTACCCTGACAACTGTAGTGTCATCGATAACTAAAATCTTGTTGCTTGCCACGACTGTTTGCTCTAACAGAAACTTTAAGTGTAAATAGCGGCTTTGCCGATTGTCATTGAGAATTCCCCCACTATATACAAAATTTCTATGAATTGGGGGATAGTATATTTCGGTATAAATGACATTGATAGAGGTGTTTTGCAAAACTTTTGCTTGCGCTCTTTTCAATTTGTGTCATGGTGATATTTAAGGCTTTAGCGTTGTTCTAATGCATAAGGCAATACAGTTCAGTTAAAAAAATAATCTGTTGAGGGAGGCAGGGGGAGAGAAAAATGCTTATTGGGGCATAAGGAACATGGTGACTTCATTAAGAGCATCCCCGTGTCTATTCTTATCTATCATTTGTTAATTGACAGACCATTACTCTATATCCGCATCTTGCTTGGATGTCTATGATTTCGTCAGAACAAGCCAAACTAAAGTCTGAAATTACGGCAATGCCTCGCTGGTTACGTCGTCCTATTGGCAAAGCCAGTGAAATCTCTACTGTACAACGTATTATTAAGCAGCGCCAAATTCACACGATTTGCGAAGAAGGGCGCTGTCCCAACCGGGGGGAATGCTATGCCCAAAAAACTGCAACTTTCTTACTAATGGGGCCTACTTGCACACGCTCTTGTGCTTTCTGTCAAGTAGATAAAGGTCATGCACCGATGCCTCTTGATTTAGAGGAACCCCAAAAGGTAGCACAGGCAGTGCAGCTTTTGGGATTGCGCTATGTGGTGCTGACTTCTGTAGCCCGTGATGACTTGCCTGATCAGGGCGCAGGTCACTTTGTGGAGACGATCGCAACTATCCGCCAGTTGAACCCAGAGACTCAAATTGAAGTGCTGACACCAGATTTTTGGGGTGGTGCTGGTATTGGGGAGTCAGGTCAACGCCAACGAATAGCGCTGATTGTAAAAGCCAAACCTGCTTGTTTTAATCACAATATTGAGACAGTGCGACGGTTAACTGGGCCAGTGCGCCGGGGAGCCAAATACGATCGCTCCCTTTCGGTACTAGCTATGGTCAAAGAAATCGATCCGACAATTCCCACCAAATCAGGTTTGATGCTAGGACATGGAGAAACACATGATGAAGTCGTTGAGGCAATGGCTGATCTCAGGGCTGTAGGGTGCGATCGCTTGACTATCGGGCAGTATATGCGTCCTTCTTTAGAACATCTGCCAGTCCAAAAATATTGGACTCCAGAGGAATTCGAGCAACTCGGCAGATTAGCATGGGAAATGGGATTCAACCATGTTCGTTCTGGGCCTCTGGTTCGTAGTTCCTATCATGCTGGAGAGGAGGGAGTGGGGAGTGGGGGGTAGGGAGTAGGGGATGAGGGGGATGAGGGAGCAGGGGAGGCAGGGGGAGCAAGGGAAGAAATAACTAATGCTCCATCCCCATTCCCCATTCCCCATTCCCCATTCCCCATTCCCCATTCCCCATTCCCCA
>NZ_JAYGHD010000294.1:11485-59937 GCF_034932245.1 Nostoc sp. UHCC 0251 | reverse complement strand
CTGGCTCCCCTACATATACTTAGATTTTTTCATAAATCAAATACTAGTCCTATATAAGCCATTCACTTTATATGCTTGTTGTTTGTACTCAGAGTGTTCTTGATGGCTAAAATTCAGTATGCTCTAACGGGAATCGCTAATCATGCTGAAAATTTTAGTAACGGGTGCGACTGGAAATGTCGGTCAAGAAGTTCTTCGATTACTGCAATCCCAAGATTGTAATGTCTGTGCCGCAGTGAGAAATCCAAACAGCGCTAAACAGATATTAGGCAGCAATATCCAAACCGTCCCCTTTGACTTTACTAATCCTGACGCCTTTGATCGTGCTTTTCTTCAAGTCAATAAACTTTTTTTAGTGCGTCCGCCTGATCTTGCTAATATTCGTCTTCAAATTGCCCCATCTCTAAATGCTGCAAAACTTGCAGGCGTTGAGCATATCGTATTTCTTTCAATACTAGGAGCCGAACACAACCGTTTTCTACCCCACTCCAAAATTGAACGCTATATCAACCAATTGGGAATTAGAGCTACCTTTTTACGGGCTAGCTTTTTTATGCAGAATCTTAATACTATACACACAGAAGACATCAAAGTTCGTGGTGAATTGCTTCTTCCGGCTGGTAATGGTAAAACAAGTTTTATTGATGTGCGGGATGTTGCTGCCGTTGCAGTTCGTACTTTAATTGAAGATGGACATCAGGGAAAAGCCTATGCGCTGACGGGTGCAGAAGCTTTAACCTATTATGAAGTTGCAGATATCTTTACATCAGTGTTAGGTAAACGGGTACGCTATAATCCTTCTTTACTAAACTTTGTTCGACAAATGCGCTCCAAAAGGCTGCCAATAGGCTTTATTTTAGTAATGGTAGCAATCTACACCAGCGCCCGTTTAGGATTGGCAGGCAAGATTACACCTGATACAGAGCAATTACTAAATCGTTCACCCCTGACCATACGGCAGTATATTGAGGACTATCGACAATTTTGGTTATAAACAGTGTTTACTCAATTTCCCGAGCATAGCGTCCCATAAGTTCGGCTTTATCCAACACATGACCTTCTATAGCTTCCAGTACCTCTTGCTTACTTGCTCTTGCTGGCAAATTAAGCATTTGGTCTATTGCATAGATTTTAAAAAAGTAGCGATGAGTCTGATTTTTTGGGGGGCAAGGACCTCCAAATCCCAAATTTCCAAAACTATTCTCTCCCTGCAATATCCCATCAGCAGTTTCATTAATACCTTCTGGCAATTCACGAGTATCACCAGGGATATTGTAAATAACCCAATGGACAAAAGTTCCATTGGGTGCATCGGGATCATCCAAAATCAAAGCAAAACTCTTTGTTCCTTGAGGTGGCGCTTCCCAGCGTAAAGGAGGAGAAATGTTGTCTCCATCGCAAGTGTATTTGAAGGGAATAGTATTCCCGATAAAAAAAGCTGAACTTCTAACTTCCATAGTTTTGTAAGGAATATTTTTCCTTTCGCTTTACTACCAGTACACCTATTTTTAATTTAGATGGTGACTGCTAAAAGAGGGAATTTAAAATCTGCTATTTATAGCGAAAGTGTTGAGCGTTTGTCTTAGTTATTAGCCCGTAGATAGATTCCATTGCAATACTTATCGGTTAGGAGGTAAAGGGGAAAGAAAAAACCTTCTCCCAAACCAAATTCCAGTTTAAAATCCAAAAACCGAGCGTATTGGATTCCATTGGACAACAAAAACTTATGTGTGTTGCTACATTCTGTAAATCGCAGCATCACGTAGTGTTAGAAATTGGAAAGAAGCACAAAGTGAATGGAACGACGATGAAATCACAAGGATCTAAGTCGAGGGCAGAACTACCAGAGCAAGGGGTGTATCCTTTGAGCCAGCCAAAAGATTGGTCATGGCCATTCTGGGCTGCTGTGCCACTCTACCCCTACGGCAGGCGGCGGACACTTCGCAAGGAAATAGTTAAAGACACTATTTGGACATTCGATCAGCTTCACGGCATTCTCTACACCATCGTGCCGATTCGCATGACTATCGTTAAGCTGGCTGCCGGAGGACTTCTGGTCTATGCACCCGTTGCTCCAACAACTGAGTGTGTCCACTTGGTTAATGAGTTGGTAGCACAGCACGGTGAAGTTAAGTACATCTTACTGCCGACCAGTTCTGGTCTGGAGCATAAAGTCTTTGTTGGTCCCTTTGCTCGCCGCTTTCCTCAAGCACAAGTCTTTGTTGCCCCACACCAGTGGAGTTTCCCGTTCAACCTGCCGCTTAGTTGGCTAGGCTTTCCTCAAAAACGAACTCAAGAACTCCCAGAAGACTCAAGTCTTGCTCCCTTTGCTGATGAGTTTGACTATGCAATATTGGACATCAATTTAGGACGAGGATCTTTTGCAGAAGTTGCAGTATTTCACAAGCGATCGCGCACTCTGCTTGTAACTGATTCTATACTGTCTGTTCCAGAAGACCCACCAGAAATCGTCCAATTAGATCCTTATCCTTTACTGTTTCATGCAAGAGACAATGCCTTAGAGACAATCGAGGACAATGAAGACAACCGCCGCAAGGGATGGCAACGCATTTCATTGTTTGCGCTTTACTTGCGTCCAAGTGCGCTGGAAATTACTGCAACGGGACAGATGCTTCGTGATGCTCTCAAAGCACCACAGCGATCGCTAAAAGCGTACTTGGGTTTATTTCCTTTTCGCTGGCAAGAAACCTGGAAGCAGGCATTCGATGCTCTACGAGGTCAGGGGCGACCATTTGTCGCACCGATTCTGCAAATCCTCATTCTTCCCCAAGCACCAAGACAAGTCCTCAACTGGGCTGATACAGTTGCAAGTTGGGATTTTCAGCAAATTATTCCCTGTCACTTTGACTCGCTAATTTTGGCAAATCCGCGTCAATTTCGGCAAGCATTTGCTTTCCTTGAGAAAAAGCCCTCTGTAAGTCAGGACTTTTCTTCTAGCGAAAGCCAGCCTCTACTGGAGGAAGACTTAAAATTCATTAAGGAACTTGAAGCGGGTCTAGTTAAGCGCGGTATCGCAACGCCAGCTAAAGAGAAGGTGTAATCCAATACTTCTCGCTCTGTGCATTTTTAATTCGGAATCGGGTTTTGGGAAAAGGTTAAAGGGGAAGGGGAAAAGGTTTTTTCTTTCCCTTTCCCCTTTCCCCTTTTCCCTTTAACCCAGAAATATTGAATTGTTTACTACGATGCCAATAATTGCCGAATTAATCTGGCTACAGCCTTTTGCGTAAAGCGGTTGGCAATTTGTTGACCCAAACGCTGTACATCTGAATTTACCAATAACTGGGCAATTTTGGGCGCAAGTTCTATTGGATCAAAGCCTCTTGTTTCTCGGAGAATACCTAATATACGTTTGATATGCTCTAAGGTTTGTTGTTGCTCAACTGTCGCCGCCGGAGTTTCATTAACTGCTGTCAATCCTACACGTTCCCGTAGCAAATAGGTGAAGTTATGCAAAACATTTTTACCTAAAGCATCGAGTCCGTTAACAGATTCATCTACTAGCTTGTCACGAATGAAAGCACCGCGTTCAGATGCCAGAAATTCTATCCCCTGATTCAGCACTAAGTTGAAGTCGTAGTCTTGACTATTACGCGCATTCTTTAACAAGTTTTCTAAGCGATTCCAGCGAAATCTGCCTTCTTTAAAGAGCAAATCTTGCAATGATGCTCTTAATTGCGGTGCTGGGTCTGTTAACAGGCGTTTGGAAACGTAGGGATAAGCTTCGCTGAGAACTTTAAAGTTGGGATCTATATATATTGCAATACCTTCGAGTGTCACCAGAGAGCGAATAATTAAGGCGTAGTAAGGCGGTACGCGGAAAGGATACTCATACATCAAAGCCGATAGTTCATCGGTAATGCTTTTAATGTTAAGTTCGGCAACACTGGCTCCTTGGGCATCAGCAAAGACTCTCGCAAAAGCTGGGATAATTGGTGTTAAATCGGTTTCTGGTGATAAGAAATCTAACTTAACGTAATCTTTTGCTAATCCCTCAAAGTCGCGGTTAACAACGTGGACGATCGCTTCAATTAAACCATAACGCTGTGGTGGCTTAATCTCGCTCATCATCCCAAAGTCAAGATAAGCTAACTTGCCATCTGTTGTTGCTAACAAATTACCAGGGTGGGGATCTGCATGAAAAAATCCATGTTCTAGCAATTGGCGCAGCGAACACTGCACCCCCACTTCAATTAGATAACGAGCATCTATACCTTGGGCGCTAATTTCTTCTGTCTGAGTCAATTTAGTGCCGTTAATCCACTCCATCGTCAAGACGCGGCGATTGGTGTATTCCCAGTAAATTTTCGGTACATATACATCTTTTATGTGACCGTATAACTCGAAAAATCGCTCGGCATTTTCGCCTTCATGGATGTAATCCATCTCTTCAAAAATGCGATCGCCTAATTCATCGAGAATCCCAACTAAGTCACTTCTTACCCGTTTGACCTTTTTCTGCACCCAAGCCGCGAGGTTACGCAAAATGTACAAGTCAATGGTAATGCCCTCTCTTAAGTCAGGGCGTTGAACTTTAACAGCGACTTCTTCACCAGTTTTTAGTTTACCTTTATAGACTTGCCCCAATGAAGCCGCAGCAATTGGCTGGGCCGAGAGTTCGGCGTAAACCTCTTCTGGAGGAGCGCCTAATTCTTCTTTGATAAATTGGTAAGCAATTTCGTTGGGAAAAGGCGGTAATTGGTCTTGTAGCTTAGTTAATTCTTCTAAGAATACGGGAGGAACCAGATCGGGTCTAGTGGATAAAGCTTGGCCAATTTTGATGTACGCAGGCCCTAATTTGGTCAGCAATACTCGTAGCTGAGTGGCTCGGCGGCGGTCATTTTTGACGACAATTCCCCGTTTACTATCCGACCACAACCCAAAAGCAAAGGAGAGAGCCGGCCCCAACACGGCGAAAATCCGCCGGACAACTTGTAGGGGTTTGTTTTGGTAATGCGCCGCTATTACCACAGGATCGTAAAGAATCTCAGGTTGGGCTGTTGGCCTCAACTGTTGGGCTGCTAAGAGTCTTGGCGATCGCACAACTAAGCTTGGTGTACCATCTTCTGGCACTATATCAATAACGTCCAGTTCGCCTCGGCTATTTGTGCCGTTGCGACTGTCCTCCTGAATCGGTCGGGAACTAGGGGGAAGTGTCTTAACAATCATGAAAAAGGCCACCAGTCAGAACGATCACATTAAGGATTGTAACAATATGTTGAAGAATTGGGTACTGGGGATTAAGGACTGGGAATTAGATTATATGAGGATTAGGCTTAACTAATTTTTTCCAGTACCCAGTACCCAATCCCCAGTCCCCAGTAGTTTGCTACACTTAAACGGGCATACTAGTTCAATATTAGTAGGTATTGCTAGTTGCCCGAAAGCTCATACTCATTGTCTTCTAAGTTAGAAGTATCTGGCATCTGCCCTCATGGAGAATTTGGCTTGATGTTGCTTTGCCTGCGAATTGAAAACTTTGCCCTAATTGACCAACTGGAATTGGAATTTGGCGCGGGACTAAATGTGTTGACAGGTGAGACCGGCGCTGGAAAATCGATTATCTTGGATGCTATTGATGCCGCTTTGGGTGGTAAAGTCTCTAGTCGAGTCATTCGCACAGGGACAAGTCGGGCAATGGTAGAAGCGACTTTCACTTCAAACGCCCCCCTAGCTGCTTGGTTGACCGAACAAGAAATAGATTTGCTTGATGAAAATTCCGTAGTTATTAGCCGAGAAATCACAGCGACTGCTAGTAATATCCGCAGTCGATCGCGGGTGAATGGTGTGTTGGTAAATCGGCAGATTATGGGAGGAATGCGCGATCGCTTGGTGGAAATTACAGCCCAAGGTCAAACGGTGCAAGTGGGACAATCTGCCCAAGTCCGCGATTGGTTGGATTTATATGGCGGTGACTCTCTGATGCAGCAGCGTCATAAGGTGGCCACGAGCTTTAGTGCTTACCAACAGGCACATTTAGCACTAGAAAAACGCCGAACATCAGAACGGGAACGGTTGCAACAACTCGACTTACTCACTTATCAAGTTCAAGAACTGGGAGCAGCCAATCTGGGCGAACCTAATGAATTGGAGCAGTTAGGACAAGAACGGGAACGCCTGAATCATGTCGTCGATTTGCAACAAATGAGTTACAAGGTTTATCAAGCTTTGTATCAAAACGATAATGAAACTCCCGCCGCAGGTGATTTATTGGGAGACAGTGAGGCGATATTAAATGACATGGTGGAATACGATAGCCAACTGCAACCCCTATTGGAATTGGTGCGGGACGCGCAAGCTGCGGTAATGGAAGTGGGAAGGCAGATTAATGCCTATGGCGATGGTTTAGAAGCCGATCCGCAGCGTTTGGAAGAGGTGGAAGAACGGATTCAGGAATTAAAGCAAATTTGCCGCAAGTATGGGCCGACACTTACAGAAGCGATCGCTTATTACCAACGTATCCAAGGGGAATTAGCCCAACTTAACGACAGCGAACAATCTATCGAAAATCTAGAACAGCAAGAAAAGGCGTGTTTTGATAAACTCACCCAAACATGTAATCAGTTAACTCAACTGCGGAGTAAAGCGGCTGCTAATTTAGAATCACGTTTGATCGCTGAACTCAAGCCCCTAGCGATGGAAAAGGTGAAGTTTCTAGTTGAGATAGTGCCGGCTCCCCCAACTGCTATGGGAGCAGATAAAATTACCTTTACGTTTAGTTCTAACCCTGGAGAACCCCTGCAACCTTTAACGGAAGTTGCCTCTGGTGGAGAAATGAGCCGCTTTTTACTGGCGCTGAAAGCTTGTTTTTCTCAGGTTGATGTGGCTGGGACAATGGTTTTTGATGAAATTGATGTCGGGGTTTCGGGAAGAGTCGCCCAAGCGATCGCTGAAAAATTACACCAGCTAAGTCAACGCAACCAAGTATTATGTGTTACTCACCAACCTTTAGTTGCGGCAATGGCTGATCGACATTTCCGCGTAGATAAGGAAACTATCAATCAAGGCAAGGGTAAAAAATCTAACACTGAAAATGCTGAACAGCGTACCGTTGTCAGAGTTACTACTTTGGATAATTTAACCACTCGCCGGGAAGAATTAGCGCAGTTAGCTGGTGGGAAATCTGCAAGTGATGCGATCGCTTTTGCCGAATCTCTGTTATTACAAGCTGCTAACCATCGTCAAAAAATTAAAAATTAAATTTTAATTTTCATCAACAAGCTGCAAAACCCTCTTGTATAAAGGTTCCGCCACCCAGAATCCTGCTTGGTTAATCAGAGCATCTAACAAAGGTTTCACAGCAGAAATCAGTCTTTGACTTTTAGCTTCAACCAAGATCCCTAAAATTCCTGTGTAACCAAGATTTAGCCTAGCTGCAACCAAGCGACCACGACGTTCATCAATCAAAACTTGATCTGCTTGCATTTCCAGCGCTAGAGCGATGGCTTCAGCTTCACCAATATCCAGTTCATTGCTGAGTGCTTCAACCAATGTTCGATCTTGAACTGGACGAGTTTGAATCCAGATAAAAGTTTGGACTTCAATTGCACCTGCAACTGGAAAGTTGGGATCAGTCAGTTCTCGGTAGACAGCTTCAGGAATTAGGACTGTTCCATAAAGCTGTTGTAGTAAATGCAGATGGTTAATGGCAGCGAGATTATTAATGGGTGAAGTATCACTGACAATGATCACAGTCTACCCATCGCCCGCAAGTTTTCTATATCTTGGTCAAAATCCTCGACCCCATAATGCACTGAAATTTGACGGCTTGCAAGTAGATGCTGAAATGCTATACGGTTTATCCCTGCAAACCGGCTGGCTTGAGCTAAGGTTAACTTTTCTTTTTGAAAGAGCATCACTGCAATTTCCTGCTTCATTTCGCCTTCAGTCATCCGAGTTGCGGTTAATATTTCATTAGGAATGACGACGCTCATAATTATGATCCTCTTTATCACTACTATTCTAAGCAGCTTGGGCATTGCCAAGTGATAATCAGGTAAATAAACCGAACCGTATCCTTTTTATAAATATTGTTCATGTCATAATGTAACGCTTTGTTCTGGTTTGGGAACCCTAAGAATAATACTTGAGTACTGAATACAGTCTATATGGCAATAAAGGATGTTCTTGCAGATTTCGAGGGAGATGATTTCGTCACTCCCAGAATTATTCGTGCTGTTCGTAGTTTTAATGGTCAAGGTACTTCACTTTATTACTATATTGATGGTAAAGATTCTGAGGGGCTTGTTGCTGGTCTAAAAATAGACTTCTTTAAAGAAGTTCGCTTTACTAACTTTAAGAAACGTCATCCAACAGAGAAATATAAACCTTATTTTGATAAATTCATTTCTGGATGGTCTTGTAGCCACGATGATATGTTGCAGTGTTTTGCATCATCTAATCCAGTAACAAAAGTGCAATTAAACAAGATGGCTAGACATTGGGAAATTCCTGTAGAGCGATTTACCAATACCTTGTTACTTGCATATATGTTGTTGTGTAATGCTGAGGATGATGACTGGCTTGATGGATCTGATTGGGATAGTGGAGATTTCAGGGGTTCCTTGCCTCCACCAAAGCGATGAGTTGAGTGTTTTAGGTTATATGCCAATACCGTTCAGTTAAGGCTAAAAACTACAACTGGCGTAGGTTGGGTTGAGGAACGAAATCCAACATCCTCAACGCTTTGTTGGGTTTCGCTATCGCTTAACCCAACCTACTTTTCGTCTTAAGTGAACCGTATTGGGTTATATGCTGCCGCTAACTTTTGCCGTTAGCTGTCTCATCATGGTTTGAAGCACTGCACCAGAATATAGAGGAAAGAGCGATCGTCCATAACCTATAATTAATAAGCTGTTTAAAATGGTCAATGTCACGAGGATTTGGAAAATGGACATTGAAAAACTTAGTGATAAAACAATAGAGGTATCAGACATTACAGGTTGGAATAAAAATGGGCAAAAACTTTTAGTATCAAAAATTAGATCAAGAGACATTCAAGAAGATATTAAATCCAAAGTAGAAGAAATTCTCAAGTTCGAGCATGAACATAATAAAGTCATAGTTCCTTATGCTATGACTGCTACCCCTGAAAACATTATTTTTTTAAAATGGGATGGCAAGAATCTAGAGACTCTCTACACTTTCCCAACTCACGAAGTTATGTCTGAATACGATTCAGAATTCGCAAACAAGAGGATTTCTGAGTCTTATCTAGAAATATTAGTTGAGAGTTGGTTAAGAGATTTAGCATATAAATGGAAAACAGATAATCCTCCTAAATTACAAGAGTTAAAACAAATAGATTTTGTACAAAAACTGGCAGATGCAGCATAAGAGTAGAAAAAATAGTGACTACACTTTATCTTGAAACTAACTTCTTCATTGGTTTCGCTAAAAACCAAGATAAAGATTCTGATGTTTTAATTTATCCTCAAATAAATGAGCAAATCTCGCAAATTAAAATTGTGAGTCCTGCAATTTGTTGTATGGAATCTCTTTCTGTTCTAGAAGATGAACGCAGAAGAAGACATAGTTTTACAGAAAGGTTAGAGAGAGAAAGAAACGAACTAAAAGGAAATATCAATTCTGAATATTCTGCGGAAATTTTGCGTTCTCTTCAAACCGCAAAAATTCATAATGAAGCAATGACTAATGATATTGAAAATCGCCTTTTTGAAGTTTTGAAATGGGCTGCTAATAATGTAAAATTAATAAATTTAGAATCATCTATACTCATTACCAGCCTTAATCAACAACTTATTCCTGATCCGACAGATAACTTAATTCTACATTGTATTCTTGCTCATGCCAAAACATCTTCAGATGATCATAAGGTTTTGTTAAGTGGAAATTCTAAAGACTTTGGTACAAAAGAGATTAAACAAATATTGGGTGCAGCAGGAATAAAAAAATATGTAACAAGTACGCAAGACTTTTTAGGGTGGTTGCAGTCAATTTAATTATTAGAGTAGAGTGCGATCGCATCTGGTAGTTTTGAGAGCCATGCCAAGATAGATAGAAAGTAGAGAGTGAAATAATGTTAAAAACATTCAGAGCTTGGTTGAAAGGAAGTCGTTTAGAGTGGATTGATGATGTACCTACATTGGGAGAGCAACAAATCCCAGTTCATGTTACATTGCTGGAAAATGAATCAGTCATAGATAAACAAGCACGGGGACGAAGAATGGCTGAAATCTTAGAAAAACTTGCTGGAAGTCAAGCATTGACTGATGTTGATCCAGTTATTTGGCAGCAAGAAACTCGTCAAGACCGTTCACTTCCGGGGCGATAAAACGTGCTGCTTGATAGCAATATTATTATATATTCTGCTCAACCAGAAAACGCCCAATTGAGAGAGTTAATTGCTGAATATGTACCTGCGGTATCGGCACTCAGTTATTTGGAAGTGTTAGGCTATCATCTGCTTAAAGAGGAACAACGCCAGTATTTTGAGGAGTTTTTTCAAGTTGCTCAGGTTCTACCAATCTCTCAAGATGTGTTAAATCAAGCGGTAATTCTGCGACAACAGAAACGAATGACTTTAGCTGATGCAATTATTGCCGGCACTGCTTTGGTGTACGGATTAACTTTGATAACAAGAAATACAGATGATTTCCGTTGGATTACACAGGTGAGATTGTGGAATCCGTTTGAGTCTGATAAACCTAGTTAAGAGAAAAGTGCGTAGACGTAGCCCGTCGTAGACATCACCTATTGTGATTTTGAATCTCTGGTTATCTTCAACATTTTATTTCCACCAGGCTGTAGTTCGTATTCAACCTTTTCAATATCTATCTTGTAACCTTTTGAAGTGTAATATTTTACTATTTCATCTAAATGTTGTGAATGTTTCCACATTAAAGTTATCAGGGGAAATATTCTGACTTCTTTAGCAATACGCAGCATTTCACCTACTGAATTTAAGTGAAAATCGTAATCGAGATTATCTGAATATAAAAATAATAAATGCGAACAAAGAGCTAGATCAAACTCTTGATTATCATAAGCTAATTTAGGCAATTCGCCGATTGTATACCTGTTGCTTTTTTTGCCAGCTTCATAATCAGACAGAAATTCTCGAATAACTTTCACTCGATTGTGCCGCAAATCATCTGGGGATTTATGATAGCTCCATACCCAATCATTCGATGTAGCCTTGACTTGATTAATGATGTTATCCACCACTTCATTAAATCTTTGCAATATTTCATCACCGGAAAATTGGTATAGTGGATCAACAGAAACTACACTTTTACCCTGATGTGTCATTTCTGCATTAAAGCTTGCTGGCCCATCCCCAATACCAATAATTTTTTTATTTAAATCTGCATTTGTTAAATTGAATATTTTTATATATTCATCCATTGACCTCCCAAAAGGAACTACTTTATCTAGAACCATTGCCATAGAATTTACCTCATCAGTAAACTGATTAAACAAGCATAATAGCAAAATCAGAATGCTTTATTGCTTGCTAAACGGCAATGATTCAGAAATACGTTAAGTTTTCTTACAACTTATAAAGGTTAAGCCTTAGCAGAACGAATTGCACTAATAAAGTTTTGAGCATAATTCTGCGTTGAGAAATCGAGGGCGCGTTGTCTGGCAGCTACTCCGGCACTCTGAGCAAATTCTTGCTCGTCAAGATAGCGGAGAATTGCGATCGCTAATTTCTCTGCATCACCGTAAGGTGTTAATAGTCCATTCATGCCATCGGTAATAATTTCCGTCGGGCCGCCTGCATCACCAGCAATCACAGGTTTACCCAGCGCCATCGCCTCAATAATCACAATTCCAAACGGTTCTTTATCTGATGCATGAACGAATACATCCATCGCCTGCACCCACTCTGGGATATTACGCTGTAGCCCAGCCATAATTACTTGCTCTTTCAAGCCCAAAGCTGCAATTTCTGCTTTTAAGAAGTCCTCATAATCCGGTTCTAAATCGTGCTTACCGCCAACCACTACACAATGAGCATCAGGATACTTCTGTAAAATTTTGGGCATTGCTTGCACCAGTACGTGCATTCCCTTCCATCGTTGCAATCGCCCAACAATTCCAATCAACGGCCCGTGTAAAGGTAAGCCCAATTTCCGCCGTGCTTCTTCTGGAGACGGCAAAGCATCAGGCTCAAATCGGTCTAGTGCGACACCAGGATAAACCAAGGGCGTTGGTCTGTGGGGCCAAATTTCTGCTTGTGCTTGCTTGCCATCTTGGGAGAGAGTGATAATCGCTCGAGCTGGAATTAAAGTTGCAAGTCGCACCAACCAAGTCTTATCACTAGGCACTTCTAGCTGATACCACACAGCAGGCAACCCCGCCAGCATTGCCGCCAGACCTCCAGATATGTGCGTAATCCACATCCAATTGACAATTATATCTGCACGTTCGCGGCGTGCGATCGCAGCTATCCGAAAAACGGCGGCGATAAAACGGTGGATTTGGCGTAAACGTCCACTTTTCACAACTCGCGCATCAATGCCAAGGGACTTTACTTGTTCGACCATCGGGCCGTCTTCTAAAAATATCACCAGCCACTCGACACCAGCATTACGTCCTTGTTGCACCAAATCCCAAAGCATCATTTCACCGCCACCTCGTTGCTCGGCCAGTGGCATTACAATAATTGCTTTCATAATTTATATCATTCCTATTTAAGTTGTAAGATTTTGTTTTTTAACTAACTACAAAAAATAAGTTGCATCCAGTCAAATATTTTCGTATTGATTCATAATTAATAATTCTTTTGATGTTGGTAGTACTTATGCCCTGCCATAGCCATAGCTAAAAATCCCCAAAGAATCATCCCTGCGACGCTTAACATGCCACTACCAATAACTAGCTGAGTAGCAGAACTAATACCAATGGCGCGGGCAGCACTGATAAAACTATCGAAACGACCTTCACCATATTTGCTGACACTAATAATTAACAAAATTAATCCACCCATATAAAAGATGGCTCCAAACCAACCAAGGGTGAAAAACATATCTAAAATGCCACTATCAATCACCACTACTTCAATTTGACCAGTTTTTTCATTAACTTTCCAAATATTTCCTAACCCGTTACCTAAACCATTAGAAAGAGCTAAACCAAGGTTTTTGTCGTAACTCCCCGATCTATCTTGAAAGCTGCCGTCGTCTTCAAGATTGGACAAGGTTTCCAAACGTGTTGCTACAACCCCAGCAATTGGCTCGATAGTTGTCAATGGCACAACACAAATTGCCATCACCACGATTATGCCAATTAAGCGCATTTGAATTCGGGTTTTGACTGAACCCATAATCATAATTACTCCAAATAACCAGCCTCCCCAATTAGTACGTGCTTGTGTCAACAAAAAAGATAAGTAACCAACAGCTGAAGCAGGAAAAATTAAGTTTCCTGAACTAGTAAATAACAACAGTAACCCAGCCTGCATAACAGCACCAAAGGGGCCGACTGAGTGCAATGTACTCCAGACGCGCATCCCGAAAGGTACGGGGTTTCCAGAACTGGTGAATAATTTTGATTCAATGAGCCAATATCTGTCCCATTCAGGAGCTACCACGAATTGGTACACACCATAAGCCCCTAAAATCAACACACACCAGAGGAATGTTCGCTGAATATTCTGGCGATAACTGGGATAATCTCGCCAATTAGTAAATAAGTGAAAAGCGAAGATGATCGGACTGAGCCAATCCAATAAACCGCGGGCTACAGGGATAGGTGGATTATAAATCAGACCTATCAGAAAACCATAGAACACTCCAATAAAAGCCAAAACAAAGGGTAATCCCCCTTGGCGAGAGGCGCGGGGAAAGTGTCGTAAAAAAGTTGCTATGGTGACAAACACAACCAAGTAGGGTGCTATGAGCATTTGACGGCTAGCATCCCAGCCCACTCGATAATCAACTAAGCGGGTAGCTAAGGGCGTGAGAAACCAGATCCACCAAGTAAAGCTGATGTAGAGAATGGGATGCCGCAAGTATAAAAACACGGCGACTACTAAAGCTATCACCGGATAAATTAGGCGCAATGCAGCAGTAGCCCCAGCAAAATAGCAAACTACAGTCAGTAATAGAAAACCTGCGATCGCCATCCAACCCTGTAGCGATCGCTCTTGGGGAGAATAGTTTTCTTGTAAAAAACTATTGAAAAGTATCTGTCTAGAATTCATTCAATTTTAGATTTTGGATTTACCAAAGGTTTGTAGTAAGCACTTTAGTACTTAAAAAATAAACCTGAGTTCGATAGATTCTGAAGAACCCCTCTCCAAACCTCTCCCCGAAACGGAGAGAGGCTTAAGAACCTAATTTTTGCGTTGCTCCTCCCTCTCCGAAGCGGAAAGGGAGGCTGGGAGGGAGAGGTCTGTCGAATTCACGTTATAATAAGGATTTCAGTCCTTACTACGAACTTCTTTACCCATCAATTTCAACTTTAATTACGAATTACGAATTACGAATTGTTTATATCCTTGCCAACGTCCACGCCAGGATGCTAGTAATTTTTTCCCCGCCAACTGCCCTTGGCTAGGTAAAAATCTCAACCATTGTATGAAGCCCAAACTATCGCATGTACCCACGAATACTGCCCAGAACAAAAATACAATCCGGCGAATAAATGGCAGATGCTCTAGTAAAACTAAGGTTTCGTTATGGACTAAATTAATAAAGGCAACTTCATTGAAGTTATTTCGCTGATCTTCATCAAAACGTTGTGCTGGATAGTGATCGACAGCAACGTTAGGATCATAAATTATTTTCCAACCAGCCCGTTTTAATGTCAGAGTGAATGCCATTTCAAAATGTACTTGCGCTCCAGTACCACGCATTCGCTCGTCAAAACGCAGTTGCCCAATTGCTTGGGTACAAAAACTCATGTTTACGCCTTTGAGAATATCGACTTCGCGCGGTTCTCCCACTCCCAGGTGATGGTTGCCAATCACTCGCCCAAACCACTGCAATTGTCCTACTACTGGGCGGGATTCGTCTTCTAACTTGCTGCCGTGGTATATCCAATCACGCCCACCCAGACCGCCGAGGCGACTATCACAGGTAAAGTAAGCGGCGATGCGCTCTAACCAATCTGGGTGAGGTGCAGCATCATCATCAGTAATGGAAACAATATCACCCTCCACTGCTGCTAGTCCGGCGTTGAGGGCTGCGACTACTCCCGGTTGTGTCACTTTCACAGTATGCAGTGGCAAGTTGGGCGCGTTTAATTCCGCCAGGAATTGCCAAGTTTCTGCATCCGTATCACGGACAACCACTATCACTTGATCAACCGATTTAGTTTGCTCCTGTAGCGCCAAAAGGCAGCGTGATAGGTCTTGTGGACGGCGATAAGTCGGTATGAGAACGGTGTTCCGCATTCTTGCTTAACTCCTCGAATAGATCCACATAAGTTTGTGCCATAGCAGTCCAGCTATGTTTTTCTGCCACAGAGCGAGCGGCTTTGCTCATTTGCTGCATCAATGGGACATCGTTCACCAAGGACATCAGCGCCATAGCTAAAGCATCAATATCATCTGAGTTGGGTAAAACGATGCCACATTCTGGTGTCACTAACTCTGCACCCCCGGTAGCTGTGGCAGTAATTACTGGTAGTCCTGAAGAAAGTGCTTCTAACAATACGAGGCTACAAGCTTCGTATCGGGAAGGAAAAATAAATAAATCTACTGCTTGCATAATTTGGGGGATATCACGGCGAAATCCCACAAAATGCACGCGATCGCTTAAGCCTAAAGACGCTGCTAATTCTGGGAAAGGACTACCTTGGGTGTGTCCCACCACCACCAAATGTAAATTGGGAACTTTCACTAAGGCGTGCAGCACCGTATCTAAGTTCTTTCTGGGTGTACGGATATCTCCAGCGAACAGTGCTAGGGTGACATTCTCCGGTAAACCTAATTTATGGCGGTCGCTTTCACCAGGAGCAAACTCTTCTAAATCAACACCATTAACAATTACGCGAATGCGAGAACGCGGCACACCAATATTGACTAATTCCTGGGCTACTTTTTCTGATACAGCTACGACAACCTGCGCTTTTTGGAAAGCCTGTTTTTCCCAACGGGCATTAAAAGCCGTAAACAGCCATTGGTACAAACCATATAAATCTCGGCGATTGCGGGAAATATGAACAGGCGATCGCAACCATGAACTGTGGACAAAATGTACAGCATTCACATCAGCCGCAGCTAGATTTATCGCTCCATTGACTTTAACTAAATCAATATTAGAGCGATTTTGACGTAACCAATCTGCACTTTTTTGGGAAAATATGAAATTACGCACAAATTCTGTGGGGTAGCTTTTGACTGGAATTGAAATCCAATTAACTTGGCTATTTTGTTCTAGTTCTGGTGCAACTTCACTAGCTAATAATGTCAGTTTATGACCACGACGAATTGCTTCTTGAGCAACTTCGTAGTTTACCCGTCCCTGACCATCACCTTTTTTGATTTTATGAGTAACAATACAAAGTTTCATTCTCTATCTTCCTTAGTAATATCAACTCACACAAAGATACAAATATGTAAAAGAAGAGTTGAAAATAATCTTCTTTTTATGATTGCTGACTCCTGAATTCTGACTTTTAAGTCCTTCTTCATTATTTCGGTATTTTGATTAACTTACTTGCCACAACTCGCGGCGTGAAACTAAGAGTAAGTGCCGCTATAGTTCGCACATCGAATTTTTGTTGATTCAGCACTTGCCAAAAATAAGGACGTGCTGCGGCTATTTGTTCACTTCGCAGCAAACCAATTCCTAAAGTAGTATTAGCTTCTAACCATTTACGTTGAAAGTACGTCTTAAAGTGCTGTAAGCGAGGGTCTTCCATAAAGACTTGATAACAAAACATTTCGCTTTTAGCTTTGCGAATTTTTGCTTGTACATCTCGACTACCACTGAGCATAGTATCAGTTTGCTCATGGGCACGATATTGCGTCAATCTTTCGGGATAATAATAAGCGCTACCACCAGATATACAGCAGAGGTAAGTTAAATATAAATCCCACATTCCGCCAACTTCTGAAGGAATAGTATCCCAATCAATAAAGTTATTGCGAATTACACAAGATGCAGCAGTGGGTATGCTTTTATCTATCAATCCAATTTTATAAAAAGATTGATGAATTCCTTTTGCTAGTTTGTCCCGTTTGTAACCGCGTGTATTTTCTTCAGTGCCAATTTTATTAATTTTCCCAGATGCATCTATAATATATTGGTCGCAAAAAGCGATAACTAACTCAGAGTTTGCTTCTAGTAGTGGTACTAGCTTTGCTAAAAAATCTTCATTCCAGATATCATCATCATGGAGACTAGCAACATATTTACCTCGCGCCATCTTAAAGCCATGCTGCTGATTAGCAAGCATACCCACATTTTGCTGATGTCGCCAAAATCTGATGCGTGAATCACCAAAAGATTCGACAAGTGCCTGGGGATTTTCTGGACTACAATTATCAGAAATAATAATTTCAATATTTTGATAAGTTTGATTTACAGCACTAGCGATCGCAATCTTAAGATACTCTGAACGATTATAGGTGGGAATAATAACACTAACTAAAGGTGCTTCGCATTCTTGCTGCAATGACATATTGTTCTCCCTTGATTTTTTCTAAGTAGAAAATTGCACTAATTGATATTTTTAGCGAATTCAGCTTATTTAGCTTGAGAGATGCTATATAACTTTTTCGCTCTCGAAGGAAAGTCAGCTATTGTTTTTGCATAAATTGCTCGCAGATTATTTACATGAGCAGCCATTGTAAATTCTTTCATCAATAAAGCATGACCTTGTATGCCCATATATCGGCTTTTTTGATGATCGCTATACAACTCATGGATAGCATCAGCTAGTTTTTGAATATCATTACCTGGAACAAGAATACCCGTTTCTCCATCTCGTAAATGTTCTGGAATTCCTCCGACTGCACTACCAATTACAGGTCGATAACGAGAGTATGCTTCGAGAGTTACGAGACCAGCAGGTTCAGGCCAAACACTAGGAAAAACGACTGCAAAACACTGTTGATAAAGTTGATTTATTTTATCGCGATCGCACCAACCATGCCAAGTGATTCGGTTACTCAATTTGAGAGTATTTGCTAATTTTTCTAAGCGGGGTCGTTCCCAGCCTTCACCCGCAATATCAAGTTGAATTTTTGGGTTTGTATGTATTAATGTTTTGAGTAACCATTCCAGACCTTTATCAGAAACAATTCGTCCAGCAAACAAAATTCTATGATTTTGATGAACTTCTAAACTTAGGGGTGTGGTTGCTGTTTTCGGTACAGATATACCACAGTGTAGCGTTACAGTTTGTTCAGGAGATACACCATTTTGAATTAATTCTTGGCGCACATATTCGCTATTAGCAATAAAAGTAATTTTTACCTTTTTTAATAAATCTAATAATTGATGAGTATTTTGAAGTTCTCTAAGAGTTCTTAAGGGTCTACGGCTCCCACATTTATCTATTAACTTACCCCAGGTACATCCTAAATAAGAAAAATTGCGATCGCAGATTGTTCGCTGCCCTGCTAAATACTTTGTACCGCTAGGGCAATAGAATGAATGATTATGAACACTGAAAATCGCGGGGCATTCTCCTGTAAGCTGCAATAGCAAGTCTGGGCTGTGAATGTGCAGCAATTTGAATTGACTTTGGTCAACATTATTGAGCGATTTTATCACGCGATCGCTAACTTCAGGCGGCCGATGTTCAAATAGAGAAGCTAAATAAGTTTCAACACCTCCGCCGTCACCTACATCAAAATTAGAGCATTGATAAATCAGGTCTTTGTTAAATCTTTTGTCGTACATTTTTTTCGTTAGCAAGAAGGGATAGGCAAGAAGCCTCTTTGAGTTATACTGATTTTTTTCAAAAACAAATATGAATCCTATATACCTGATTTGAGTAGAGGTGTATAGCTGTACACCCCTAAAGCTTAAAATGAGGGGGATTTTGGATATTATTCCTAATCTGATTGCCTCACTTCATACTGCATTTGATGATATTTCCAAAGCTTACCTTTGAGGTCAAGTAGTTCTTTATAATTACCTTGCTCAACAATCCTTCCCTGTTCTAATACCACAACTTTATCTGCTTTAGAAATAGTAGAAAGACGGTGAGCGATCGCAATTACTGTTTTTCCAACAGAGAGCTTTTCTAATGAATCTTGAATTAAGCGCTCAGATAGCGAATCTAAGGCACTAGTTGCTTCATCCAAAATCAAAATTTCTGGGTTCCGCAGTAAAGCACGTGCAATAGCAATTCGCTGTCTTTCTCCTCCTGATAATCTAACACCCCGATCTCCTAATTGGGTATCAAAACCTTCGGGCATTTCCAAAATAAAGTCTAGTGCATTCGCTAGTTTGGCAGCTTCTTTAATTTCATCATTAGTAGCATCTGGAGTACCGTAAGAGATATTCTGCCAAACATTAGTATTAAAGATGAAAGTATCCTGACTGACTACAGCTATTTTGCGACGTAGGGAGTTAATTTCAAACTGCCGCACATCAACTTCATCAATGTAGAGATATCCATCTGTAGCATTATAAAATCGAGGTATTAAATCAGCAAGAGTTGTTTTCCCAGCACCCGATGCTCCGACTAATGCTGTCATTTTTCCCTTTTCAATAGTAAGGGTAATATTATGCAACACTAGATTTTCATCATCATAGCCAAAATCTACAGAGACTAAATCTATTGACCTTTTTAAACCTTTAAATTCAATTTCGCCATTTTGGAAATAATATTTTTCATCAGTTTTCAATAGATTTTTAATGTTATCTGCCGAACCATGTAAAGTGCTGAGATATGCCCTTGTGCCATTAATATCTTGAACAAATGGGATAAAGCGAAATAGCACAAAGAAAAAGGTTAGTAAAGAAGCAACTTGTAGCGTTCCATTGGTAACAAGACTAGTGAACGCTAAAATAATCATTCCGACCAATACTGTAGTTGCTACTCCTTCAGCTATTGGCTTGACAAGCGTCCAGGTGAATACAACTTTAGTTGTGGTACTTATTACCTTATTGCTAGCTTTGTAGTAACGTTGACGCTCAAATTCTTGAGTACCACAGGTGTGAACAGTACGAATGCCATTAATAAATTCTATGGCTGTTGATGTAAAATTAGCATTAGCAGTTGTCATGCCAAAACTCGATTCTCTGACTCTAGCGTTCAGATTTGACAACCCCACACCTAAGAGTGTAAATAGTAATGCTGAAATCAGCGTTAGTTGCCATGATATCAAAAACATTGATATTAAGTAGACAAGAGTTGTTAATCCTCTAGTTACTAAAAAGGCTCCGCCACTAAAACCCTGTCTGATCTTTTCAATTTCTGTGGTAATTGTGTTAATTAGTTCACCAGAACGAGTTTTGGCAAAGTAACTTAGCGATAAGGATTGTAACTGTTCAAAAATTTGCTTACGTAAGCGATCGGCAAGATGTAGTTGAGATAATTCAGTATAAACTTGAGAAAAATAATTGAAGGTGGCACGTAACCAAGTACTCAATAAAATCAGCAAAGAGACGCGGTATAGGCGATTAACTGCCGATGTCTTGGCTCCCAAAATCCAAATATCAAACCATTCTATTCCTGTTTGCACAGGTTGAGCATTAGGGCTAGTTAAGCTTTGCAAGAAGGAAAGTAAGAAACCAATACTCACACCTTCAAAAGTTGCCGCTAAAATCGAGAATATCAAAGCTGAAATTGCAATTTTGCGAAAGTGTTTAAATTCTCGCAATATCAAATAGTTGTCCTGCCAAAAGCTGGTAGCTTTGAGCAGACTACGAAGTTGTTGAGGAAGTTGGAAATGCATGGATTTTATAATAATAGTTTGGCAAGGTAGATAAACCGCTATAGATGCTATAGGACTCATATTTGATTGCGTGAAAAACTCCGTACAGATCAAAAAGCCTTCTTGACTGTTGCCTATTGCCTTTTGCCTCTTGCCTCTTGCCTGCCTACGCAAATAAGTTCAAAAAACAAAGCGGATTCCTATATGTAAGCAATTTTTGCTTTAGCCTCAGTGCGGTAACTGATAGTTTCATCTACCGCACAGATAGATTACAGTGTTTGGCTATCTAGATGTAACAGGTGAGACTGCGCCTCTACTTCCCATGAAGTTGGTAGTTTATTTAGCTGTACTGCATCTTCTAAAGTCCAACAACGAGAGCCGACTAAACTCATGTCACCCCGCAGCACGTTAAATAACTGTGGCAGATTGTTGAGATTGTATTTACCCATCCAACGCTCTAGCGGTGTGGTGTTGTACGTGCAAAAACTCATCGCTTGAAAGAGTTTACCCCGTTCTCCAACACGCCATTCATGACAAAAAAGTGACCCTGGCGAGTAAACCTGCATCAACACAATCAATCCCAGCATTACTGGACTCAGTAACAGCAGCAACCCTAAAGCAGCAATCCAATCAATTAGTCGCTGCAATTGTCTGAAGGGTTTATTAGGCTGTTTATTGCCAGCGGGTATGCTTAGGAATATTGGTTTTTGAGCTTCTTCACATGCATCTGCCCAAAACCGGAGTGAAGCTTCACCCAGCTTTGGATCTATGCTTACCAAACTTACAGGAGAATGTTGTAAGCATTCTACTAGCGATCGCTTACTATTTAATGCAGGCAGATATGGTTGTTTAACTTGTCCAGATGGCTTCACCAACAACTTACCCCGTCGCCACTGGAGTGTGCAGTACCCACGATTATCTTGGTGTTCCTGCGTTACATCATATAAATTCTGTAGAGTTGGAATTATTGAAGTTGTCATAATGTCTTTGGGTTTATACAGGAGTGAATTACTGAGGCGTTATCAAAGGCTATCAATGCCAAAGACCCAAATCCGAATCTTGTTGTCAATCCAAAAAGTTGGAGATAATTGAGGGCAAACAAAAATATGTTGTTACTATTTGCCACTCAGCCAAGCACACATCGGGCAAAATTCTGCTGGTGTAGAGGTTTACAAATCAACGTTACTATCAATATTCATGGGCAATCGGTATTTTTCCGGTAACTACTGAAAGTAGAAATGTGTAGAGGGAAATTACCCATAAATCTATATCTACGTTTAATCGTACTGAGGTGTTTCTTGTGTCGATAGATTTACCAAAACCAGTCCACTCTTGTCTTCTAGCCTTTATGAAGGTGCTTTAATCTCTAGAATATAAGAGTATGTAGAAATAGCGATCGCTCAAATAAATTCTTTATTTACTCTTTAAAGAACCAGTGATTTCTCTGATAACCCATAAAGATAGCATAAATATACTGAAATTTTCCTGATAGCAATAAAATTAAATTTTGTTCATAAAAATGTAGGGGTAATTCATAAATTACCCCTACCTAAATCAGTCTTTACCTCGTACCTCGTTCCCAGTCTCCGACTGGGAATGCCATCCTAGAGGCTCCGCCTCCCTTACTCGCGGCAGAGCCGCTTTGAATGCATTTCCAGCCAGAGGCTAGAAACGAGAAAAGATCCCCGACTTCTCTAAGAAGTCGGGGATCTTTTGTAGCCGTACTAGCTATTTTTCTACAGCTTGTCGCAGGGCTAATTGCTGTTCTTTTACATAAGGTACGTAATTACTACTAGAGTTTGATACTCCGTTAGCTACAACCCCAATCAGATTTAGCCTACTCAGCATGGCTGTTGCTTGATTAAGCTGACTTCGCGTCACAATACCAATGCTTGCCACCATGACCACGCTACGACAAGATGATGCGGTAAGCATGGCATCCACCAAGCCGAGAACTGGGGGAGCATCTATGAGTACCAAATCATAGTTTTCCTCAAATGCTGCCATTAATTGCATCATGCGAGGGGAACTCAAGAGATTAGCTGGGTCAGCAGGTTTTGGGCCGGCGGTCAAAATATCGATGTAAGCGGAACCTGCGTATTGCAGACTAATCTGGCTGGGTAGACTTGCATCACTAGCCAATAAAGTTGAAAGTCCTTGTTCATTAGGAAGATTCAGTTGGTGGTGCAGACTGGGATCGCGTAAATTGGCATCAATCAGTAACACCCTTTTGTGTAAACGGGCAGCACTCATTGCTAAACCTAACGCCAAAGCTGACTTACCCTCATCAGGTAAAGCTGAGGTAATCATCAAAGATTTTAAGTTAGCAACAGTATTCAAAAGTTCAATGTTTTTGTAAATCAGATCGAGCGATTCCCAACGTGGTGGAGATTGCAATACCTGAATTGTCCAGGGGGCGAGAACTTCTGGCTTACCAAAAGGCAACTTGATCATTGATTCTCTGGGTTTGGCTGGCGGTAATTTGGGAGTTGTTCCCAACAACGGCATGGCCATTTGCTTCTCTAACTCAGCAGTGGTGTGAACTGCATCATCAGCCGATTCCCGAATAAAGGCAGCAATGCCTCCTAACATAAACCCAACCACAGCACCTAACAGCAAGTTCTGTTGCAGATTGGGGCCTAGTTGCGTGCCTTTGTGGGGATCTTCTACAACTTCCCAATTAAATCCACCCTTGGAAAGTTCTTGCCGCAATTGCTGTTCTGCTCTTAAAAGTTGTTCTAATCTTTCACGACTAAATTGCAACTGCGGTAGCATCCGATTGTAATAAGCTAACAGAGGCGGGAAGCGTTTGATTTCAAAACGCAGCTCGTTTTCTTTCTGGGCCAAAGTTTGATCGCGAGCAGTTAAAGCAACTATATTAGTCTGTGTTTCCACTAGCTGACTAGCAAGGCTAAGATCAATTTCACCAAGCTGTCCTCGTTCGAGAAGAGAGTCTTTAGAAGTGAATGCACCAGCAGATTTTCCGCCTAAAGTTCTTCCTACCTCTTGTTGTAATAATTCCTTCTGTCCCTGAAGCTGTTCTTTGAGTTTTTGCACACTTGGAGTTTGATCTGTAAAGCGTAAGCGCTCCTGTGCTAGTGCTAGTTCGCTTTTTTGGATTTCGTTGAGTAAACTTTGGTAGCGAGTAGACTGACTTAGACGAGAAGCAACTAGAGCATTTTGGGGAGAACGATTAAGTTGTTCTTCTAAAGATTTTTGGCGTGCTAAAGCTTCCCCATATTGGGCACGAGTTGTCTGTCTTTCTTGGGCAATATTATTCAAAGCTGTTTCAATAGCTTTGGCCTGTGACTCTGGATCAATTAAGTTCTGATTTCTCCGAAACCTTTGTAAATTTGTTTCAGCCGCGTTTACTTCTTCACTGGCTTTACTTAACTGTTCCCTGATAATTTGCAAACCTTTTTGCAAACGTGAACTCTGCTGTTGTTTGTTATATTCAACATAAACTTGTCGAATTGCATCCAGAACTTTTTGTGTCTTTTCTGGATCTCCAGCAGTATATTCAACTTGAAATATTTTAGTAGCAACATTATCTTCTTTGCTCCTTAATTGAGTTAAGACCAAAGAAGCTTTAATCTCAGCTGCACTTATATCTGGATAGTCAGACTGAAGTTTATCAACTGCTTTTTGAATAAGTCCTGAACTCTGCATCAAGTTAAGCTGGGTAGCAGTATCTATAACCACATTCGAGTCGGTAAACTGATTATCTACTCCAGCAGTTTCTTTCTTACCTTGATAATTAGGTTCTACTAGCAGTTGCATTGAGCTTTTATAAGTTGGTTTGGTTTTCAAAGTTACCATACCTGCAATAGCAATAGAACCAATCAATACTGCTAGGAACCAAGGAAATCTTCGTACAAATACGGCAAACAATTGTCCGTAACTTGGTTCACTTTCAGAAGCTGGACTTATCTGAGGATTTAGGCTAGTTTGAACCACTTTTATTATCCTTGTCTTCAAGACTTACGCTAAGAGATTCCCCGAAGAATACCTATTTTTTTAACAACCCGCCTTCGCATAGCGTCTCGTTAGAGAAGCAGGAGATAGAAAATAAATAGGTAATCTTATAATGGAAAGAGATTTAGAAAGAAAAACGCAACCTAAGAGTCATTATTAAGAACATGGTTTGAATTAGTCAAATATCAGAAAGTTTTTCCGCCCACTTTTAAAGTGAGGTATATACCAAAAACAATAACTAATGACCAATGACTAATGACCAATGACTACTTTATGAAATGAATAATTGATGCACCCCACAAGCTTGGTTAATAATTTGCTCAACTTTACTAAAGAATGCATTCTCTGAAAAGTTTGCTACTGCATGATTACGGATGCGATCGTAATCCCAAGAAATGCCATTAGCTTCTAGTAATGCAAGTTGTAGAGATTCGGGTGTTTGTCTTTTAAAAAAGACTCCTGTTTCACCTGGAATTTGAGTATCTAATACTCCACCTGCACCATAGGCGATGACTGGTGTGCCGCTAGCATTAGCCTCTACTGGAACTAGCCCGTAATCTTCTAGGGCTGCGACAATGATAGACTTGGCTTTGGAAAACAAGTCTTTACGGGTTCTATCACTTACGTGTCCCAAGAATTCAATATTTTGTAAGGCTTTAGATTTTAACCGTGCTTGTTCTGGCCCATCACCTGATATTAATAACCGCCACCCCAACCAATTAAAAGCTTCGACTATTATATCAAGTCGCTTATAACTGATCATCCGGGCGGAGGCCAGATAATATTCATCTTTTATATCTGAAAAAAGAAATTTACTAGTATCAATTGGATAGTTTACCATCATTGCCTTTTTGCCATAAATATTTTCAATACGGCGGGCAACAACACTAGAATTGGCAATGTAAAGGTCAGGCTCCTGGGCATATTTCAGGTCTACCTTTCTCATTACTTGAAATACTTGCTCAATTAAAGGAGCAAAATATCTATAGTCTCCGTACTCTCTTAAATAAGTTGCTGTATCCCATAAGAAACGGGTGACGTTATGACAAAAACAAATGTGGCGGGCATTGGGATTTTTTCGCACGGCTTTGGCGAAGCTGGTGCTACTACTAATAATTAGATCGTAGTCTTGTAGATCCAAGGCACGAAAGGCAGGAAAATATAGAGGAGCCATTGACCTGAAATATTTTGCTGCACCAGGAATCTTTTGTAAAAAAGTTGTGTTGACTATGCGATCGCCTAGATCAATAGTTTTTTGGGGATCGTACAGAGATGTGAAAATATCTGCTTCAGGATAGCGCTTACAAAGCAGTTCAAACACACGCTCTGCCCCACCTCGCTGGGTTAAATAATCGTGGACTAGAGCAATTTTCATGAATTTAACCTAAAGTTTCGATCAGGTTTGTTTCAACGCTCCCCAGCAAATTATTATCAACAACTTTAGTGTTCAGCAGTATAACTTCTTATCCTCTTCACGAAATTCTGGCGACAAATACGTTGGTAAAGGACTTGGAGATCCCCCCAACCCCCCTTAAAAAGGGGGGCTTTTTTAATTTTCACCCCCTTTTTAAGGGGGTCGCCGCAGGCGGGGGGATCTTTCCGAAACGTAAGGGGCGTACAGCTGTACGCCCCTACAGCCAATTCATTTGTCGCTATTACCCAACTGCTACCAAGATTTTTTCTGAGGCGAAATAGTTGTTTTGCTCAGTTCGTAGTTGGTCGCAAAGTCTACCTTCAGGTAATTCTACATCCTCATAAGTGAGGACTTGATCCTTAGAAATATCCCGTTTTAGGCGACATCCTTCGGCTAAACCAATTGGTAGGAGATTTTGCTGTTGGACGATATTGGAATTTTCACATTGTCCGTAGGTCATGTAGTAGCCGATGCCATCCAGGGTTTCTCCTGCTTTCAGGTCGATTTTGGCGGTGGTGACAACATCTACTAGCGGGCCTGCTAGTGGAGACATAACCGCATCACCGAACAGGACAGCACGCGCTACGGACAAGGGAACTTCAAAATGACAGAGGTGATAAGGAGTATAGAAGCTGTAAAGAGGGCCTTCGCCTAATTTGTATAAGTTGAGATAGTGCTGTTGCTTGGGGTCGTCGTGAGTGGCAAATACATATACGCCTGGGCCTGGTTTTGCTCCAACTACATAATCGACAATGCCGCCTAGTTCTTTGAGTTGTTCAACATCATATAACTGGGTCATTTCATCGACATGACCGCTGAAGTCATATCCCAACATTCCCCGTTTGGCGACTTTCATCCCTGTGGCGTTGGCTACGATCGCTTGCTCGAAGGAAATTTTGGTTCCGTCTGCAAAGCTAGCCACCATGTGGGGCTTTTGACCCCAACGTTTAGCAAATCCTTCCTGGGTGGTGGGATTGCGATAAGGGTCTTGGAGTCCTTTAATGTTACCGCACAATAACGGAGTTAAACCAATGCTTTTTACAAAGCGGTAGAGGTTCATTTGTACCCCTGGTTGATCGCCATCACAAGCGCTGAGAATGACGCCTGCTTTGTCGGCATACACTTTCAAGATGGGGCCAATAGTGCCGTCGAGTTCGGCATTCATCATGATCACATGTTTGCAATGGGCGATCGCTTCCATAACGATCTGAGCGCCAAATTCCACTGCACCTGTGACTTCGATTAATGCATCGATGCCCTCAGCCCGACACAGTAACTTAGCGTCTTCTGTGACTGCATACTTACCGTTAGCGATCGCATCTTCTAATTCGCTGACAGTTGCAACAACTTGAATATCTTCAATTCCGGCTTCCGAATAAGCTTGTTTGGCTGCATCAATCTTGCGATTGGAGATAGCAACTAACTCCATTCCTGGCACTGAATTGACAATTTGGTTGGCAATTCCTCGACCCATGAAACCAGCACCGATCATTCCCACTTTAATAGGATTTCCTGCTGCTGCTCTGGCTTGTAAGGCGCGATCGATAATAATCATGAACTAAACTCCTTTTTGGAACTGTTGGTTGTGATACAAATCGTCTATAAACTTGCACTTAATGATTTGTTACAGCTAAATATTAAGTACATTTTCATAGTTAATTAGTGTTAGCGTAGGCGTAGCCCGCCGGAGGCATCGCTACTAACCAGTTGTTTGCTAGATGTCTGTTTTTTCTGGCTGTGCTTCTCGATAATTTGCTCTATAGTATTTCGGTAAACTTTAGCAAACTTCTCTTTAGTATGATTTGCTCTTACATGTTCCCACGCCTTCCGAGACATACTGTTGAGGTCTTCTACAGGCAAATTAGAAATTCTTCTCACTGCTGCTTGAATTTCTGCGATCGAAGAATTCTTTAATAGCACACCGTAATCCTCATGTACATCAACGCTAGCTTCGTAATTGACTATTGGGATTAACCCTGTATGCATACAAGTTATAACGCTGCCGGCTCCACCTTCTGCTGCTGAAACAAACACAGTACCAATGCAATTATTGGTAACTTCTATAAACTCAGGGCTGATAACATCAATCCACCCATAAGTATGTATATTTGGTGTTTCATAAAGCTCTTGATGAAAAGCTTGTTCAAATTCTGGTTCTTTACTAATCGGCCCACAAACTGTTAAATGGAAATCTGGCATTTGTGCAAAGACTTCTAAAACTAAATCAAGCCCCTTATGAACAAACCCGTGGCTAGCAAACCATAAAAAATTCTTTCTTACGGCTTCAAAATCCTTTTGTTCTGGCCAAGGATAGACAGTAGGATTAGAAAGCGGCACACGATAAATCGGTTTATTCGCATATTTGAAAGTATTGATGGTAAATTCATTACCTAAAACTATGCCATAATCTGCATATTCAATTCCCAAGTTAGGCACTTCATATCGCTGCGGGCAAAGAGTAATACCCCGTCGTTGTTGTAATTCTAAATGTCTATTGCATTCAGCCGCATTACGAAACACCATATTAGCAATGTCAACGTGAAAAATTTTCACACAATCTTTATTGAGTTTTGGTGCTAGTTCTTGCATCCGATGACGGACATCAACGAAAAATGCGTAATCTTTTTCTGGAACGAATTCATCATTGTAGAACTGGATGGCATCAACGTTATAACCAAGATCCAAAAATGTTTGCACCATCTGCCAAACTTCCCAGTAGGATGTATGGTCATGGGGTATGGACTGACCAGGCTTTAACAGGAATGGTTCAATCCGGTAAGAAAAAAGTACATTCCCTCTAGAAGGCTGCTTTGGCTTGAGTGAAACAACCTTTAAGCTTTGGATGTAATTAATGCGATTTACTACTTTTGTTAACAACGAATTGATAGAAGTAGTCAGATGTGATAGGGTATTATTCGGCATTTGATACCTCTTATTGTTGTGGAGTTAAACAGAGAGTAGTTACAGCTTGAAACAGCTATTTTGCTCCAACAGTCATCATTCTCAGCAAAGGCCAATTTAAATCTTTCTCAGAAATTTCAGTCACATCTAGAGGCCAATTAATGTCAAAGAATGGGTCATCATAACGTAAACCTCTTTCATACCCTGGCGTGTAAAATTCACCCACTTGATATACAACCTCGGTTTCATCTGTGAGTGCTTGATAGCCATGAGCAAACATTTCTGGAACATACAAGGCGCGGCGGTTTTCTGGAGTGAGTTCTACACCGATGTATGATAGAAAAGTGGGAGATTCAGGACGCATATCAATAATTACGTCATAGATTGCGCCTTTAGTACAGCGAATTAATTTTGTTTCTGCTGCTGGCAGAGTTTGATAGTGCATTCCTCGGATAGTGCCTTTTTTATAATTAAAAGACAGGTTACATTGAGCGACTGTTGGCTTTAAGCCGTGTGCTGCAAATTCTTGAGCGCAGAAAGACCGAGCGAAAAAACCACGGTGGTCTGGTTTTTCTTCTAAGTCAATAATGAATGCGTCTTTAAGTGCAGTTTCGGTGAAAATCATGTGATTCCTTCCTTTGAGATGAATGTTTAATACAGAAAATACTTGCTAACTGTTTGGTATTTTCACCAAAAAATAACAGTAATAAACGTGGATTTAATAACCTGTAAAAGGATACTAAGTCGGAATCTTAGCTGTATCTGATGAAGAACTTAACTCTACTCTGGGATAAGTATCATCCCAATATTGGGTACAAAGGTCTGGACGTTCAGGGGGATTGGCGGTGTAACAAAAGAATAACGTTGACCTGTCTTCTGTGCGAATTGTGCCGTGATGCAAAGCATTTTTTGTATCTACAATAATGACTGTACCTGCTGGGCCTGGGCAAGATTTCCAAGCTGATTTGGGGATGATTTTTTTAACTTCTTCATCATCTATACCCATATAGCCTGATTTATAAAGTTTGTAGTAAAGTTGAAAGTATTTCCAACTAAATAAGGGAGTTAAAGAGCGGGGAATATATTCAAAAGGCCCAGTTGTTTCCTTGACATCATTCAAGTAAATAAAGATTTTGATAATGCGACGGTCTTCAGCATCACTATGCCATAGCAGCGTTCCAAACTGATGTTTACTCTTGAAATCTTTGCGTAGATGTACACCATGAAAAGCAACAGGAAGACCGATGTAATTTTCGATGATATTAAGCAGTCTTTTCTCTATCCCCCAAGCATAAAATTCTGGTAAACCTGTAACTGTGGAAATTTGTGGTAACTTTTGCTCTAGATGGTCGTTGTTGGGATTTTCCATCTGAGACAATTGATAGTAAGCAGCTTTGAGCAGTTCTGAGGTAGAATTTAACCCTAAATCTGCCAGTGTTGTGACGCAAACGCCATCTTTTTTGAGAGCATTAAGGATGTTGCGTAGGCGTAGCCCGTCGTAGACATCGCTTCCTTCCAATACTGGCAAATTTCTGCTATGCTTCCAACGAGCTAGGTAATATTCAAAGTCAGAAGACAGTGTAGATATTTTGCGTTTAATTGCACTAAACATGTTGTAAATTGTTTCTATTTTTGTAGTATCTTTATTAAGAATTTACTATTTTATGGCTTATGGCTTCGTATTTCTGGAGTAGAAATTTCGCTTGCTTCTGCTAACTCAAATTCTTTAAAAACCATTACATCCAAAGCACACAAGCTAACTAAAGCCAAAAATGGAACTACTATCTTAATAGCAGACATAGGCCATCTTCTTAAAGCACCCAAGAAAACCTTCAAATTAACTTCTTTACCGTTCTGCAACAACATCCGTCTACAAAACTGTTTAGAATATCCATTCTCTTCTAGTTTCAAAATCACTTCGGGTATGTGCTTGTATTGCATTAACAGTGCAGATTTTGGTTCTTTTTGCCAATAACTCACACCAACAACACATTCCAAATAAGTCTCTTTCGTGACAATTACACTGCCATTAGCAGCACAATAGCCGGCTAAATATGCTAAAGATATCCAGTTATTTTCAGCATCTTGCCAACTTTGTAAAGCACGTTTTACTAGGTCAGTGCGGTAAATTGTAGCAGTCAGAAAAATAACTGCACCAACACTTTTTGAAAAACAATGCTCAAATATGGCTTTACCATCACCATTAGCATCTTCACTATCTACATCAAACCAGCGATTACCAATAATTTTTGGTGGATGAACTGGCTCACCAGTAATTTGGTTCCGACCGGAAAAGTTGAGGAACAATAATGATAAATCTTCATGTTGTCTGAGTTTGCTAATCACATAAGCAATGGCTCTATCTTGAATTGGATCATCATCACCAATTGTCCAAACATATTTTGTTGTTGTAGATTTTAGGCAATACATAATATTTTTGACTACGCCTAAATTCTTTAAATTTTTATTTGATTTAAATGTGATATTGCTTAGTGTTTCTTGCCATTTTTGGATTACTTCCTGAGTATTGTCTGTTGAGCAATTATCAGAAACTAAAATTTCACAGTCATCTTCAAAACCTTTAATAGCTTGAGCTAACCAAGTAAGTTGTTTATCTAGAAGTTGGGCACGATTAAATGTAGGGATAGCAATAGTTAGCAGTTTATTCATATTAAGCCCTAATCTGTAGTTAAGAAGTTACTAACAGCAGCTTAGTAATTAATAAGCTACTTCCCAGTCTAAATTTTTGTGTTTTGCGGCAAGAATTTATAGTAAATACATTTTTTAAGTATTTTGTAGCAATTTCCAAATAAATGATTGAGTATTCTTTGTTTGGAAATTACTTAGATATTGCTCATTATCACAGTAACAATATAAGAATAGTAATAATAAGCAATTTTTTATTTCTAATTAGTAATTACGACGCAATTAAAACCCTATCCGGAATATGGTGCAGAGGTTGACCACTGAAACAAAAGTTTGCGATCGCAATAATTTCAACTCACTAATTGAAAATAATTTGAGAGATGAGGTAAGTCCGAATCAAGACTATTTGATTCGGAAGCTTAGATTATTTGTTCGTTGCTGCTAGGCTATTTTTTATTCCAGAAAAAATCTTTGTCAATTTGCTCAGTACGAATTAGATACTCTAGCTGTTTTAAGCGAGTAAATCCTCTAAACAAAAACGTATCTTCAGCCATGTGTATTTGACTGAATAAATCAAATAGTTGCTGGGTACCAAGTCGGGCATTCCAATCACACTTAAATCCAGGTAAGATTGTGTTGATTTTCTCGAAGGATACCCGATAGCTGCGGTTATCTGAGCCGTTGTCACCAAAGGACAATTTACAATCTGGGAAAATATCAGCAATAATTTCCGCGATTTCTCTGACACGATAGTTGTTTGCTGTATCTCCCACATTGAAGATTTGGTTATGTACAATGTCCCGTGGTGCTTCCAAAGCGCAGACTATTGCTTTGCAAATATCCAGTGCGTGAACTAATGGCCGCCAGGGTGTACCATCACTGGTCATTTTGATTTGTTTGCTAGTCCATGCCAGCCCTGCTAAGTTGTTTAAAACAATATCAAAGCGCATCCTGGGAGAAGCACCAAAAGCAGTAGCATTCCGCATAAAGGTGGGAGAGAAGTCATCGTCAGCGAGTGGTCTGACGTCTCTTTCTACGAGAGTTTTGCATTCTGCGTAGGCTGTTTGAGGATTAACTGGGGATTCTTCTGTAACATCACCTGCGGTAGCAACACCGTAGACGCTGCACGAAGACATATATACAAAACGGCGCACACCCATAGCCTTAGCTAGGCTAGCTAGACGAACTGAACCTACATGATTAATTTCGTAGGTAATATTAGGTGCTAATTGTCCGGCTGGGTCGTTGGAGAGTTCTGCCATGTGAACTATTGCTTCAACACCTTCCAAATCATCAGGGGTGATATTACGGATATCTTTGTTGAGGGTTTTGGGTGTCACCCCATTAGCGTTGTACAGCCAACCAACTTTATAGAAACCAGTGTCTAGACCGATAACTTCATGTCCCCGTTCAATTAGCAGAGGCGGTAATAATGAACCAAGATAGCCTTCTGTTCCAGTTACTAATATTTTCATTGTGGTTAATGCCTTTGTATTGATGAGTTAAATTTTTCGTTTAGTAGGGGCGCACAAATATTCGCCCTAAAGGGTATTGCATCCAAGAGGGAACCGCTATATTTTTCGTTTGTATGCAAATAACTTGACCTCTCTCCAAACCTCTCTCCTAAAAGGAGAGAGGCTTTGAATCTTGCTCCCATTCCCTTATAGGGAAGGGGTTGGGGGTTAGGTCTGTATTCGACTCAACCCAGAAGCGCTATATATAACTCGGCTAACATTCATTACACAGTTTGCCAACTAACCCATTGGGTAGAAGCACTCTATAGCGGTTCTTAATTGATGCACTACACTTTTTTCTTGTGGGATGGGTATCTTACCCGTCTCTTATATTTCCAGGCTGGAAAAGATGCCCACTATACAAGATTCATCCTTTTATTCAGCAGCCCGGAAGTAATAACTATGCTATCTATGCAATTACTGCACTATCTAAATGTGAAAGTTGCGGAATCTGTGCCACAAGTGCTTTACCGATTTCTAGAGAAGATGTGGCCGCAGGAGAGGGAGCATTGCAAACATGAATGGAGTTTTGACCGGAAACAATCAAAAAGTCGTCTACAAGCTTGCCATCGTTCATTAAGGCTTGAGCGCGGACTCCTGCATGGGTGGGAACTAAATCTTCTGCTTGGACTTCGGGAATTAGTTTTTGCAAACTTCTGGTGAAGGCTGCTTTGCTAAAGGAACGAATGATTTCTTGGATGCCTTCATCAGCGTGTTTGGCTGCTAATTTCCAGAAACCAGGATAGGTGATGACTTCAAGAAAATCGCGTAAGTCAAAGTCAGTTTTTTTGTAACCTTCGCGTTTGAGCGACAAAACTGCGTTTGGCCCTGCATGGACGCTACCATCAATCATCCGGGTAAAGTGAACACCCAGGAAGGGGAAATCTGGATTGGGAACTGGGTAAATTAGTGTCTTGACCAGATAACGTTTTTCTGGGGTGAGTTCGTAATATTCTCCCCGGAATGGAACAATTTTTGCTTGGGGTTCAACTTGACCTAATTTAGCGGTGCGATCGCTATGCAATCCAGTACAATTAATTACAAAGCGTGTTTCAAAGCTACCTTTGTTTGTTTGCAGTACCTGATTTTTACCACTTGAGGAGATTTTCAAAACTTTTGTATTGAGGTGTAAATCTCCACCCTGCTGTTGAATTAGCTCGGCATATTTCAAACAAACTTGCTTGTAATTAACAATACCAGTTGAGAAGACCCGAACTCCACCTACACATTTTACGTGAGGTTCAATTTCCCTGACTTCTTCGGGGCTGATTCTCTTAACTTCTATGCCATTTTCTAAGCCGCGTTGGTAGAGATTTTCTAAGCGTGGTAGCTCTTGTTCTTCAGTTGCAACAATCACCTTACCACAAACTTCATGCTCAATTCTATGCTCTTGACAAAACTCGACCATAGAGCGAGAACCGTCACGACAAAATTTCGCTTTGAAACTCCCTGGCTTGTAGTAAATACCAGAATGAATCACACCGCTATTATTGCCGGTTTGGTGAAATGCCCATTGACTCTCTTTTTCTACTACTAAAATACGTGCATTGGGATAGCGTTTTCCTAAAGCCAACGCTGTTGAGAGTCCAACTATTCCCCCACCTATAATTGCAAAATCATACATTAATATTATCGTAGCTAAGAGCCAGAGTAAATAAGTGATTTTTGGAGTTACAATCTACTACATTAAGACGGAAGCCAATATGTCATATTATAAAATATCAAAATAAAGTTATTTTAACTTTCGACTTTTGACTTTTGACTTTTGACTTCCGCCTAGCGGTTACCATACCTTCCAGGGGGCTTGAGTGCTTTTCCATAGCCCCTCTAGATAGTTTTTATCGCGTAAAGTATCCATCGGTTGCCAAAAACCATCATGTTTAAAAGCAGATAGCTGTTCCATATCAGCTAGCTTTTCTAATGGCTCTTGCTCCCACACGGTAGAGTCATCAGCAATTAAGTTAATTACTTCTGGTTCTAACACAAAATAACCGCCATTAATCCAAGCTCCATCACCTTCGGGTTTTTCCCGAAAGCTGGTAATTTTAGTTTGCTCATATCCTAACGAAATGGCACCAAAACGCCCAGCTGGTTGAACGGCTGTGAGGGTTCCTAAGGTCTTTTGTTCTTTATGAAATTTAACTAGCTCGGTGATATTAATATTACTTACACCATCACCATAAGTAAAGCAAAATGTCTCATTACCCAGATGTTCGCTGATTCGCTTTAAGCGTCCGCCTGTCATTGTATTATCACCCGTATTTACGAGAGTGACACGCCAAGGTTCAGCATAACCAGAATGCACGTTCATTTGGTTAAATCGCATATCAAAGGTAACATCTGACATGTGTAAGAAGTAATTAGCAAAATACTCCTTAATTATGTAACCTTTGTAACCGCAACAAATAATGAAGTCATTAATGCCGTGAGCAGAGTAAGTTTTCATTATGTGCCAAAGAATTGGCTTACCACCAATCTCAACCATCGGCTTGGGTCTGATACTGGTTTCTTCACTGAGGCGTGTACCAAGCCCTCCAGCCAAAATCACCGCTTTCATGCAATTACCTCGGAGATTTGTAGGGATATAATTATTTGAATTTTTCGAGATGAAGAGGATGCACTTAGATGGAGAAAAACTGATTCCTGTTTTCTTTTTCTCCGTCAATAATCTAACTATAAATTTCGGCAAAATTATGAAGGGAATATAAATTAAAATCTTTTCTATATAAAAGCTCTATGAATATATAAAAATGAAAAAATAAATTATTCTATCTAAATCAAAATGTTACCCAATAAATAATTAGGGTTAGCGTCAGCTAACCCTAACAAGGCTTGATTTCTGAAATCAAAACCAATAATATACCAGTAACAAAACTTACTTGTTTTTAGTTAGTTTTTTCCACATTACTTGAACTGTGGAATAAAGGGTCACATTTGTTTTCTATGACTACACACATGTTACTGAGTGCTTGTTGATAATTATCCATATCATCTTGCTCAAGGAAGAATTTGGCAGAAGCTTGTATATCTTCGACAGCTTTCGACTGGTTTTTGTTAGATTCACTACCGCCATATTGTGCTAGCTCATAGCGAACCATACCTCGTTTGAGATACACTTTTGCTAGTTTGGGGCTGATAGCTAATGCTTGGTTAAAGTCAGCGATCGCTTGATTATATTCTTGCTCATAATTGCTGCTATATTGAGCAATTTGATAATAGACAACACCCCGCTGAAAGTAAGCTTCTGCTTTGGATACATTAAGTTTTATCGCGTGAGTAAAATCTGCGATCGCTTTTTTGTAAACTTGTTGAGATTCACCGCTATATTTGGCCATTTGGGTGCGGACAATCCCCCGTCTGATATAAGCTTCAATTTCATTATTATCAAGACCAATGGCGCGATTATAGTCTGCGATCGCTAGGTTATATTCTAGATCAGGATCGTTGCTATATTCGGCGAGCATATAGCGGGCATTACCGCGATTCACAAGAGCTTTGATTTGATTGGGATTGATTTTGAGAGCTTGGCTATAATCTCCAACTGCTCCTTCGTAGTCTTTCAGGTTATAGCGGGCATTGCCACGATTTACAATAGCTCTGGCATGTGTCGGTTCTTGTTCAATTGCTTCGGTAAAGCTGGCAATTGCTTTTTCATAGTCTCGGTCTTTGTAAGCAGTATAACCTTGTTGATAGTAATCAGCGAAGCTGAGTTTCTTATTTGTTTGGCGAGACTTCAGTGTTTGTTGAGTGTAAGCGTTTTGGGTAACCAACGGCTGAGTAAATTTAATCATTAAATCCGCATATCCCAATAAACCAAAACCCAGCAAGCAACAAATAATCGGGTACAACTTTGACTTCTTAGAAGGTTTATAACGTGTACCGCTTGGGGTAATTATTGGCTGCCAATAATTAGCTGAGTGCGGTGACATTGCCCTCTGGGGAAAATGCGGTGTCTGGGTGTAGCGCTTTCTCGCTTTGATTCGCGGTTGGAGATGTTCTCTAGCTTCTATAGCCCGATGTGATGGGAAGGGGTCGCGTCCGCCTAATCGCACGGTACGTTCACACCAGGGACAGCTACGCATGTGGTTGTTGTAGCGATGCTGGGGATTTGTCGTGCAGGTAATCAAAGAATCTTCGGCTTCAGCAATTGCTGAGAGCCAAGTTTGGGCACTGGGGCGCAGTAGTGGGTTGTTGTGACCGTCTTCAAAACAACGGACAAATAGTTCTTGTAAGCTGGGATGCAGAATTTCCCAAGCGGGTGCAATGGGTGTAGGAAGGTAGGGTACGTAGCGCTTTTGGCTGTAAGTGAAATGACCCGATGCAATGCGGGCTTCATAGGGTGGTGGCTCAATAGCACCTTGAAAAATCCCTGAAAATGGGTGGGTGCCTTCCATTAAGAGTTGGAATACCAGCACCGCTAACCCAAATAAGTCATGAGAAATTTCGCGATCGTGTTGGGCAAAAGTTTTATTCTGTAGTTCTGGTGGAGTAAACTCTGGTTTACCTACTGGGCAGCGATAAACAACATTGCTGCTTGGGTCGAGTACTTGGAAAGAGTCTGTGTCTATCAAAGTCACCAGTGCTGTGTCACTGACGAGGATATTTGACTCATTTACATCACCAATGCAATATCCACTAGCGTGTAATGCTGCAAAAGACGCCGCCAAGTTACGAGCCGTGCGGAGCAGGTACTGATAGTTAAATAAGGGGCAGTGTTGCCGACGGGTTCTAGGGTTGTAAAAGTCGATAATTGGACGCATCCCCTCAATGCGTGGCATTAAAAACCCCAGGATGCTATTTTTGCCATCTGCCGCCCGTAATAAATCCTCTGGCCAAGCGATAGAGATATGCCCCAAACTCGCCGTCGGATTTTCTGGCGGGTTGGCAAGCATCGCTTGGAGTTTATCAGCATGGGCAGTAGTTGGCTTGTGGTAAATCTTTGCCACCAAGCTGTTATCGGATGGCACTGCATAAACACAAGCCTCACCACCACGCCCCAAACTGACATTGAGGCTGAGGATTTCTTTTCTAGGGGAACAACGTAGTACCTGCATAATGAAATTACCGCTAACGGGAGTTATGTAAGATGTGAAACCTGTAAATTTTTTGCTTATGAGTTATTGAATGCAGCTATAATGAGTGTCAAATCATCATCAGTGCGTTGCGTAATCCGTTCTGAGCGTAAAAATTTTACCAGCTGGTCTTTTGCTTCTGTCTTATCCTTAGTATTAGCTACAAATTCAAACAGCGGAAAAAAGAAGGGTTTGTGAGGTTCGCCAACAACCATATTCAAAGCCAGCATTTGTAGTCCGTCAGTGATAATGCCAACATTTACTATGTCTGTGCGCCAGATTCGCATCTGCGCTGTATCTAAGGCAGTAGGAGAAGTTAAAAAAGTGGTTTCGTTGATGTATTCGCCACTGTCAGGCATAGTCAGTGCCAACAGGTTGCCCATGCCATCTTTTGCCACTGCCAAACCATCACCTATCTGTACCACAGCGACAACTTCTGGTGTGGCGACCATCATAATTAAGGTAGTCGCTAAATCTTGAGGCTGTTTGTCACAAGTAGCCGCCTCATCCTCCACAGCTTTTTTTGCAGCTAGTATGGCATCATTTAAGAGCGATCGCACATAGGCATCATCAGTCAAACTTTTCTGGGTGAGTCCTTTTGTGGAAATGTTTTCTATTGCTGTCTCCACAGCAATCATCGCTCCCACTTTCCCAAGGCTAGCAGAACCCGCGCCATCTGCTGCGGCTGCCACTAAAACGTCATCTGATAATACCTGCCAGTGATGAGCATCCTGACATAATTGATTGTTTTTTAAGTGACTTGTACCACATACAGACGCAGCCACAATCCGCCATTGAGTAATCTGTTTTGATATGTTCATAGGTTTTTTTTCCAGCAGCTAGCTGTGTAAACATCAAGCTGCGATTTTTAATTAAACAGTCCCCCAACCAATTGGCGGTAGTGCTACCTGTTCGTCTACCTGTGAATGAGAAACAGCCGACATACTAGTTGACAGCCAAACAAACATCTCGATAAAATTTAATCCTTTGAGCTTCAGGGGGGTACGCACAGCTATTTGATTTAAACGCGTCATATTCGCATTTTCTACACCCACTGTAAAAAATGCTACACGCTTATTTGCCTCATCTCCCTGTAGGCGCTGTGATGCTTGCTCTACCACATTTTCTAACTCCCCTTGTGGTTCTCCATCGGTAATCATGAATACCCACGGACGATAGTAAGCAATCCCATTGGCACGATACTGAGATTTCCGCTCTTGAATTATATCTAAAGCTTTATGAATTCCTGCACCCATCGTAGTCAATCCCTGAGCTGTCAAAATCGGCGGATTGAATTGATCGGCAGTTACAAAGTCTTGTACTACATTGATGTTACTATCAAAAGTTACGATCGCCACTTCCACGCGTCTGGCTGCTAAGGAATTTTTGACTAATTCATCCTTTAAACTCAGTAAACCCTGATTTAAAGCCTCAATCGGGTCTCCTTGCATCGAACCAGATGTGTCTAGTAAGAGTACGCAAGGACAACGTGGTTCTGGGTTCTCAGCAAATTCTACTACTTCATCAAGTCTTAATGTATCATCCATAACTTTTTGTGTTATGTTAAAGTTCAAAGCTTTATTTCCCTTTTCTCAGAGTATATAATTACAGTCGCTGAAGCGACTTACAGAATATAGTATCTAGTGGTAGATGCTCTAACTTTTATTAAACAAATTTTTTTCATGAAGTTCTCTATATATTTAAGAAGAACTTGAGAACAGTTTAGTTTAGCAAAAAAGAGTTTATCAAAACCCAGCATTCCCTGTTGTAATGTATCTACCCAAAATTTATATCCATTAACCATACAGTACAATAAATACGTAAACTTTCCTAGATAAGTTTTTAAAGATTTTATGTAGAAAAATCGTTCTTTTACATAAAAGTAATTAACCATAATTAAGTTCATTAGCTCTAGAAGTATACCAGTGTAACTGTAAAAACTTGGAATCAAATTCGCCTGATCAATTGAGTGGGCATAAATAAACGTCATTATTAAGGTCTTCAGCTAAGAGTTATCGATAGTGAGTAAAATCTAGAAGTAAGCAACATCTACTGATAGTTTAGCTATGATAAGCATTTACGTTTATTCATACCCAGCTATTTTTCTTTTGAGATAGATAAATTAAGTAGAAGGTGTCAAATGTAACAAATAAGTCTTAAGACTTATTACTTTTAATATATATACATATTTTAAAAGGAATAATTTGTGCGTAGAGAGAGATTACAAAGAAGAGAATACTTCATCGCTAATATTTTCAATCTACAAATGTTCGGTTGTTGATTCCGCAAAAAACTTGAAAAATATGAATAATTCAGGTACATTCACCAAACTACGTCCTCTAAGTTTGTTAAGACAGTTATCCAATTGCTCCGACAGTACTTGTTTGCAAGCATTAAGTAACTCAGTTTCTTGGTCGATTTACCTAGAACAGGGGAAAATAACCTACGCTACCCATTCCGTGGAACCGTTTGATCGATTAGAACGTCATTTGCGTCGTCTCAGTCATCAAATTCCACTGCTTACTAGCGAAGTTCGGGTTCAAGTACGTCTCATGTTTGAACCTGACTCACACAGTCAGTTAATTGAGAATGACAACAATTCTATCAACCACCCTCCTGAGTATCAGGCTATATCCTGGCTTGTTAGTCAGCAATATTTACATTCTACACAAGCAGCAGCGCTGATTCAAGAATTAGTTAAAGAGGTGATTGAATCATTTTTGTTAATTAAAGAAGGTACTTATGAATTAGCAGAACCAGTTGAAAAAATGCCAAGAATTTGTAGGCTAGATGTAGGAAAAATTCTAGAACGTTGCCAAGTAAGATTACAACATTGGCAAGCTTTTATCCCCCAAATTTCTTCTCCATATCAACGTCCATATCTGTTGATTAACAGCAAAATTGAGGAAAAAGATTTACCAAAACTTCATCCAGATTTAACTCATTGGATGAAGGGTTTTAGCCTGTGTCATCTGGCTACAATTTTGAATCAAGATGAAATCGAACTAGCTCGCAATTTATACCCTTACATCCTTAAGGGTGCGATTATCTTGCATGAAGCTGATCCACCATTTGATAAATTACCAAAGATATTTGAAGAGCCGTCGCTTTTGCCAAAATTCATTTCAGAGTTAGTTGACACCAAAGAAGAACTAGGTACTACCGTCAACTCTTTCCCAGATATGTCTGAAGATAATATAGCTTCTGTTCAGCGATTACCACAGGTTTCTCTTCCTCCAACAGAGAACTTTCAGGAACCAACAATATCAAATAACATAAATCCTGCTTCCCAAATAGTAACGCCTGCTACTGTAACGGCACAAAAAGTCCACAAAATTGTTTCTGTAGATGATAGCCCCACAATTCTTAAAGAAATTAGCCGTTTCTTAGAAAATGAAAATTTTTCTGTAGTGACTATCAACGATCCACTAAAAGCTGTTTTGTCAATTATAAGGCACAAACCGGACTTAATTTTGCTAGATTTAAACATGCTAGGAATCGATGGTTATGAGTTGTGCCGGATTATACGAAATAATTCAATGTTTCAAAAGACTCCTATCATTTTTGTCACTGGAAGTAAAGGAATTGTAGATAAAGTAAAAGCGAAACTAGTAGGCGCATCTGGATATCTCACCAAACCGTTTACTCGCGCCGAATTACTGAAAATAATCTTTATGCATTTAACTTGAATCAAACACTCCAATGAGTTTTTTATACACATTACTTTGTGCGATAATCTACACATGACTACTAATCTAGAAATTGACGAAAACTTAATTAAGGAAGCTCTCGAACTTAGTGGTCATCCAACTAAGGATGCCGTTGTTGAACAGGCATTACGAGAGTATGTAGAACGTCGAAAGCAACTGAAAATTCTGGAGCTATTTGGCACGATTGAATATGATGATTATGACTACAAGCAACAGCGCTTTATGCTTTCAAGAGTGATTTAATTTGCTGTTTAACCATATAATAATTGTTGCGTAAAAAAGTCATCCGCTTTTGCCTTTCTTTTTTTGCAGCTTGTTCAGCAAACCAATTAGACCAAATTGAATTATCAAGGTATTGAAAAAATAAATCTTTGTAAGGATGCTTACAACTACTGTGCCAAGGCTTATCTCTAGTTGAAAAATGAATAATGTCAGGATTATTAATTAGCTGATTAAATACATCCTCTGTAAACGGACTATCTTGCCAAGATGCATATTGAAATAAATATGGCATTTGATTCCATCTGGGTTCAAGTTCGCCCCATTTTCCTGCAAGGATAGCATTCAAAGCATCTTGATCGTGCCACCGTACATACTGTTTATTTATTCTCAAATACTCCATTACTGTTTCAAAAATCTTATCTTCCCGCCATTTTTTGAGATTCATTACTAGAACCCCAGAATTAAAGTATTTAGATTCTGGGGAAATGCCAAGCTCTTGATAATTGATGAGTCCTCTTGACGAAGATACATAAGGCGCTCCCATATCTTGTGCTGCCAAGAGATAATATTCTCCAATATCAATATTCCATAATTTCTCTATATTTCCTTGTACAATCACATCACTATCAATGTAAATTGCCTTATTAAATTGTTTTGGTAAAAGTTGAGGAATTAAAAGCCGATAGTAAGCAGCAATTGTAATATTTGATGAAGTTTGTGCATTTTTGAAGTGCTGTTTTCTAGGCTTGAGCCAATTAATTTTGACTTCCTCAGATTTTAGATTTTTGATAATTCTCTGTTTGTTAACTTTACTAATTCCACCATCAATAATATATAGAACCAACTTGTGTTCACTTTGGAAATTAGCAATAACTGAGCGGGTAGCCGATGCTATAGGCATAGAGTAGTTCTCATCAGCAGCACAAACAAGAACAATTGGTTTTTCATTTGATAGGTTTGTCATTATTGCATTTTGATATATTGTTTGGCATAAGAGATTGTTCTGTCAGTCTAACGTAGTAGGATTGTTCAAGTGAAAGGGTACGCCTTGCGGGATGAGTAGCCATCGATCGCTAGTAGGCACCCTAAAATTAGAACAAAAGACGATCCCTAAAACAAGCACACTCCATGCGTATTTCTCTAAATTGGCTGCGCGAACTAGTAGAGATAAAACTTAGTCCAGAAGAATTAGCCGAAACCCTGACAATGGCAGGGTTTGAGGTAGAAGATATTGAAGACCGCCGCACTTGGGCAAATGGCGTGGTTGTAGGGAAAGTGCTTGAGCGTCAACCCCACCCCAACGCCGATAAATTGAGTGTTTGCCAAGTAGATATTGGTGCAGGTGAGACTTTAAATATTGTCTGTGGCGCTGCCAATGTGAAGGCAGATATATATGTGCCTGTGGCAACTACGGGTACTTACTTACCCAACATCGATTTAAAAATTAAACCTGCAAAACTGCGTGGTGTCCCATCTCAGGGCATGATTTGTTCTTTAAAGGAACTCGGTTTGCCCACCGATGTAGACGGAATTCATATTTTTGCTCAGGAAAATTTACCATTGGGTAGTGATGTGCGGCCGTTGTTGGGTCTAGATGATGTGATTTTAGACCTCACCGCAACTGCTAATCGCGCTGATGCTTTGAGTATGGTAGGCGTAGCACGGGAAGTAGCAGCTTTAACTGGTGGAAAGTTGAGCATTCCTGAACCTGGTGAAGTTTCTATTCCCAAAACTACCGGAAATTTAGCTTTAAAAATTGCCGATACCCAAGCTTGTCCTGCATACATCGGTACGGTAATTGAACAGGTCAAAATTGCTCCATCTCCCGAATGGTTGCAACAGCGTTTACGGGCTGCTGGGGTACGTCCTATAAGTAATGTCGTAGATATTACTAACTACGTTTTGTTGGAATGGGGACAACCACTGCACGCCTTTGACTGCGATCGCTTAAAATCAATTGCAAGTAGTGAAAATTTAACTATCGGCGTTCGCTTCGCCAATGCTGGAGAATCTCTCAAAACCCTGGATGGACAAACTCGCAATCTATCAACCCAAAATTTGTTAATTACCACTAACGAAAAACCCGTTGCACTGGCGGGAGTCATGGGTGGAGAAGAAACGGAAGTCCATGAAGGAACTCAAAGCCTAGTTTTAGAAGCAGCTTTATTTGATTCTGTGGCAATTCGCCGTTCTTCCCGGAGTGTTGGTTTAAGAAGTGAGGCTTCTGGCAGATATGAACGGGGAGTTAACCGGGCTGAGTTGGAAATAGCTAATCGCCGCGCCTTATCCTTAATTAGCGAATTAGCTAGTGGAATTATTGCCCAGCAGGAAGCTGCCGACACCCGCCCCGACCCCTCTACTTGGAGTCGTTCCATTGCATTGCGTTTAGACCGAGTTAATCAAATACTGGGGCCAATCGATTTAGGAGAGGATACAGGTGAACTCCAAGAACAAGATGTTGAGCGCATCCTGACTGCATTGGGCTGTAAATTGACTCCTTCAGGAGAAGATACCACCCATCAACCCAGATGGTCTGTCTCTGTTCCCCCCTATCGTTACCGCGACTTAGAGCGAGAAATTGATTTAATTGAAGAAATTGCCCGTCTCTATGGTTACAACAAATTCTGCGATACCTTACCAGAAAAAGCGGAAGCTGGCTATCTGCCTTTAGACGAGGAACTGATTCGCAAATTACGAGCTTTCCTGCGGGCCGAAGGGTTGACAGAATTAATCCATTATTCTTTAGTCAAACCAGGAGAAGACAGAGAGATAGTACTGTCAAATCCCTTATTTGCCGAATATTCAGCGCTACGAAACGATTTGATTGCCGGTTTAATTGATGCCTTTCAATACAATTTAGAGCAGGGTAATGGTGCCCTTAACGGCTTTGAAATCGGGCAAATTTTCTGGCAAGGAGAAGACGGGTTGCAAGAGACAGAAGCCCTCGCGGGGATTATGGGAGGCGATCGCACCGTTGGCAAATGGTCAAACAGTGGGCGCGAACAACCCATCACCTGGTTTGAAGCCAAAGGCATTTTAGAAAGTGTATTTCGGCAACTTGCCTTGCAGGTAGAATTTCAACCCGATCGCCGCGACGAGCGCTTACATCCAGGACGCACTGCTTCCCTATGGATTCGGGGTAACAGACTGGGTATTTTTGGACAACTCCATCCCCAACTGCGACGAGAAAAAGGCTTACCAGATTCCGTTTATGTTTTCCAGTTGGATCTAGATGTGCTTTTAGAATCTCTAGGACAAGACGAAATTCTTGTGCCAACATTCCAGCCATATTCTACCTATCCAGCTAGCGATCGCGATATCGCCTTTTTCGCACCCGTGAAAATCTCAGTTGCCGATATTCAAAAAGTCATTACCAAAGCTGGTAAAGATTTGCTTGAATCGGTGGAATTATTTGATGAATATCGCGGCGAAAATGTCCCCGAAGGACAGCGGAGTTTAGCATTCCGCTTAATTTATCGGGCTAGCGATCGCACTTTGACTGAGGCTGAAGTTGAACCAGTCCACAATAAAGTCCGCGAAGCTTTGGTGGAAAAATTCGGCGTTAACTTGAGAAGTTAGAAGTTATATCATGTCCGGCTGATTACTTACTAAACCTTAAGAACCCCATCCCGCCTGCGGGGAGGGGTTGTTTTATTGTGAGTAATTTGGCGGGCTATAAATTGATGAACTTATACATCAGGTGTAGCGATGGGCTACGTCCAGCCAGAGGCGAGCGCATCTAATAATACTAATCCCATTTACTTGAATAAAGCAGTGTTATCATCATGAAAACCATGTTGAATTAGACACTTTGTGCAGGCAGTATTGTAGTTGCAATACCGTGCATAGGTTTTGTCTGGCGTAGGCACCGCTCTAGCAGCAGCAGTAGTTTTGGCAGATGTTTAAATACAACAACATGATGCAACTATAATATTGCCCAGCAGTACTTAGTATAATAATTTTGGTTAAAACCAGTAAAATTCTCGGTAATACGCCATGATAGAATTTGCCGCCATTACTTCAGTGATTAGTAAATATGCTCCTCAAGCTAGTCAACTAATCATTAAACAAGCTCAAAAAAACGAAGCTGTTATCAAAGTTTTACAAGAATTAAAACTCAATCCTACCCAAATTGCTGATGATGTTGATACTGTTTATGTTTATGCTCTGGTAAGATATGGTGTATTTAAGCCTGAAGCAATTTTAAATCTGTTTAAAGAGAAAGTAATTAAAGATTATTTTTGGGATGCTTATAGTAATAATATTGCCTTTAAGTTCGTAGAAAATACAACAAAAATTCTAAATCAAAATAGCGAACTAAAAGCGCAGATAATAAATGCCAAAATTAGCTTTTTGGCTGAATTAGAAGAATTTGGCGAAGCCTTTATTGCGGTTGCGAAACAAACGAAAGCCTCAAAATATCAGCCTTACCCAGATTGGAATTTAGATGTTTATCCCAAAGATTTTAAAGCCTTAATCTTTGAAAAAACTCGCTTATTTTGCGGTCGTGATTTTGTTTTTAAGGCTGTTCAAAAATTCTTTACAACTCAAAATAAAGGTTATTTTAGTGTGATTGGAGATGCAGGGATGGGTAAAAGTTCCATTGCTGCTAAATACATTTTAGCTACTAAATTTCCTTGTTATTTTAATGTTTTCGCAGAAGGACGCAATAAACCAGAAAAGTTTTTAGCCAGTATTCGTCAACAATTAATTAAGCGTCATTCTCTTCAAAATTCAGACAACGCTGATTTAAGAACTTTACTGCAAAAAGCTAGTGAATCACTAAAAGGACAAAAACTTGTCATTGTTGTTGATGCACTAGATGAAGTAGAACAAGAAGGAAATGGTAATCTTTTAGATTTACCACAAAACCTTCCCGATGGAGTCTATTTTTTACTGACTAGAAGACTTTATAATCAAGAAACAAAACGTTTAACTTTGTCTCCAGATACTCCTGTAGATGAATTAGATTTAACAAAGCGTGATTACACAGCTTTGAGTCAGGAAGATGTAAAAGAGTATATTCAATTATTTTTGAATAACGATCGCAAACTAAGAAGTTGGATTAATGAGCGCAATATTTCTGAAGATAATTTTATTCAGGAAATAGCTCTCAAGAGTGAAAATAATTTCATATATTTGCGCTATTTATTACCCGGAATCTCTGAAGGTAAGTACAATGATTTAACTTTAAAAGGATTGCCACAAGGTCTTCATGATTATTATACGACTCATTGGAATCGGATGGGGATGGACAAAGAATCCAATGAAAAAAAGGTAAAGATACTATATATATTGGTAGAAAGAGGTGAGCCGATATCCATAAACATGATTGCGGAAATTCTTGACGAGGATGAATACGAGGTGAAATCAGTGTTAAATGATTGGGTTGAGTATGTAAAATCGGAAGTAAATGAAGATGAACAAAAAACTTACTATAGTATTTATCATCAGAGCTTTCTAGAATTTCTCAAAGGTCAAGACAAACTAGGTAAAGGTCGAAAACTATTTAAAGAAATTAATAAGATTATGGCTAATTTTATGCTAAAGGAGATGGCATAAATGGGAGAAATTACCATGAAATTAGCCTCAAAATCGGCGGAATTTAAAAATTTATTTTTGAGTCAATTTCCTGAACAACAATTAAAAGCGGGAAACTCGGAAAAATATTATCAAACTCTCACAGACTTTGATTTTATTTCTCTGAAAATTCACTATCCTCAATTTGGAGTAGAAACTCTGATTAGAGATTATTATTTGATTGACGATCCAGAGATATTAGATAACTTAGAAGAAGAAGAGAAACTAGACCCCGAACAAGTCAAACCCCTCAAATTAATTCAACGTACCTTACAATTATCAGCCCATGTTTTGAATCAAGACCCAAATCAATTAGTAGGGCAATTATGGGGAAGGTTGCAGAGTTTTCCTGAGCCAGAAATTCAGAAAATATTAGCAGATGCAGTACAAAGTAAAAGTGAAATTCCTCGATTTCACCCGATCGCAGCCAGTTTAACCGCTCCGGGGGGAAACTTAGTGCGTACTCTGACTGGTCATAACAACAGGGTAAATGCAGTAGCCATTACCCCAGATGGACAAAGAGCAGTTTCTGCTTGTAGTGACAACACCCTGAAACTGTGGGATTTGGAGACAGGAAAGGAAATCTCTACC